>JBHHTZ010000588.1:0-3008 GCA_046753605.1 Anaerolineae bacterium | reverse complement strand
GCGGACAGAGTTGGTCATCTGTGCTGGGGCCCGGTGTTACCCCTCGAATCCGCGTTGAGCCACCTTTTTTGAGTTGACAGTCTGCCCGATTGGCAAATCTCACGATGACTTCTCCTCCGCAGCCAGTGGCCGCAGGTACGCCTCCAGGAAGCTGTCAATCTGGCCTTCCAACACCCGCCGGATGTGGGTTTCGGTCACTCCGGTGCGGGTGTCCTTCACATACTGGTCCTTGTAGACGCTGTAGGTGCGCACCACGGCTCCCCAGAAGGGCTCCATGGGTAACGGCGCCGGCCTCTCCACCCCGCGCGCCTCGTACGTCAGGCGCGCCCGCAGCAGATGCCGGCACAGCTCGCTGTTGTCGTCGGATGGCCGGTCGTTGGTGAGGGACACGGCAGTTTCGCTGGGCAGGTGGACCGCCTCGGCCTGGCTGCGCAGCCGGCGCAGGAACTCGCCCCTCCCGCTGATAGCCTGGCTCTGCTGTCGCACATCATCCGGCGGTAGCACATCGAGTTCGCCCAGGCCGATGCCTGCACCGGCACCGGTGTCGGGGATCACCTCGACGCGGGCGTGGAGGGCCTGCCGGCCGCCATCCGCGCGGTGTTGGAGCCGGCGGTGGGCGCCCGTTTCCCCCTTCAGCAGCCCGAAAGCGCCGTGGCCGCGAATGGCGACGGCGAAGGATTGCAGGTGGCCGGCGTGATCCCGCGTCTCGTCGATGACCGTAGCTTCGAAGCGCCGCCGGCCGGCCCAGCCCAGGTACATCCGCGCCAGACTCTCCGCCCACTCGGAGGCGTCAGTGTCGTCGGGGGCGACGTGGATGGTGAGGAAGGCGTCGTGGGTATCCCACGGCCCGGTGAGCAGCAGGTCCAGCTCGGCGCGGGGTAGCTCGCGCAGCAGGTAGCGGTAGCGTCGCGCCGCCTCGCCGATCAGTTGCGTCTCCCCCTCCTGCACAATCAACTCCAGGACCGATTCCAGGTCCTCGGCTGCCCGGCGCAGCCCTTCGCACACATCCACCTTGCGCGTCAGGTCGCCCAGCGTCGAGAGCTTAACTTCAGCAGCTTGCGAGTCGTCCCAGAAGGCCGGCTCCGACATCTCGGCGATGAGGTCGTTCATCCGGGCGCGCGTGGCGTCCATGTTGTGGAATGCTTCGATCTGGTCGATGCGCTGGAATATGCCGTCCACGGCGTCGCGCATCTCCTCTACGGTGAACCGGCGCGTCAGGTCCTCAGTCTCCAGCTCGACTTCGGTCTCCAAGATGGCCCGTTCCGCCTCGTCGGGGACCAGCGCGGCCTGGATGCGCCCGCCCTTGACGTACAGCCGCACCAGATCGCCGGCCCGGGTCGGCTGACTGATGATGGCTCGCGCCAGCGGATAGGCGATGGTCCGCTCGATCTGGCGCTTCAGGTGACGGGCGCCGAACTTGGGGCTGTAGCCGCGCTCGACCACCCGCTCCACCACCTCTTCGTCCATTTCGATCACCAACCCGCGACGGGTCACGCCTTCGCGCCGGAAGAGATCGTCGATTTCGCGCCGCGCGATCTCGTGGAGCACCGTCTTGGTGAGAGGCTTGAAGAAGCAGACGCTGTCCAGCCGGTTGATGAACTCGGGTGTGAAGTAGCTTTCCATTTCGCGCGTGAGCCGCGCTTCGATTTCCTCTGGACTGGGGCGCGGCGAGAATCCGAGCGCGCCGCCGGCATACACCTGGGACCCGAAATTGGACGTGGCAATCATGATGGTGTTGCGCAGATCGACCAGTTCCCCGTCACCGTTCACCAGCACGCCCTCGTCGAACAATTGCAAAAAACGCTGGAAGATAGAGTAGTTCGCTTTCTCGAATTCATCCAGCAGCAGCGCGGCGAAGGGCTGATCCGCCAGGCGGAGGGTGAGTTGGCCGCGCCGGCTGGCCAGGTCGTCGCCGTGGGGGTCGCCGAACAACTGCCCGTACTGCCAGTCCTCCTGGTAGTCGTACATGTTGAAGCGCACCAGCCGGCTTTCGTCACCGAAGAGCCACTCGGCCAGCGACTTGGCCAGCTCCGTCTTGCCGACGCCGGTCGGCCCCAGGAAGAGAAACACGCCCAGGGGCCGGCGCGGATCGTTCAGCCGCGCCTTGACCAGGCTGAGGGTCTGGATGATGGCATCCACGGCCTGTGCCTGCCCGATGACCCGCTGGCGCAACACCCGCCGCACCTCGCTCTCGTCTAGGGGCACGGTGTCGTCCAGCAGTTGGCGGGACAGGCCGGTACGTTCCGCGAAGCTGCCGGCTACTACTGAGTGATCGATCACTGGCAACTCATCGCCGGCCTCAGTCGCGGCGCGGATGGCCGATTCTTCCAGGAGTTGGATGGCCTTGCCGGGGAAGGACTGGCCGGCCCCGAACCGCCGTGTCAGATCCACCGTGGTCTCCCGCGCCGATGGCTCGATCTGCACTTCGTACTCGATTTCCATATCCTCGGCGACCTTGTCGACGATGAAGTTCGTCTGAGCGAGCGCCGGCTCTTCGACTGCGATGCGGGTCAACACCTCGTCCATGATCGGCAGGAAGTCGGACATACGGCGCATGGCGTTGGTGCGCGCCTCGGCGATGCAGCGCAGGTTCTCGCCGCGTAGGTGTTGAGCTAGCAGCGTCGCCAGGTCCGGCCCGCCGAACATGCCCATGACGCCGGCCCCCAGGGCGGTGGGGAAGTCGCGGAAGTAGACCAGGGTCGATTCGCGGCTGCCCAGGTCGCGCAGAAAGCCGTGTAGTTGGTCGCGCCATTCGGCGCCGAGGGCCGTGACGATCTGAGGAGGCGCCAGTTCGTAGACCTGCACGCCGCGCAGCGATTCGGGGCAATCGCCCTGGACCATTCGGCGGACCGCTTCGTGGATGATGGCCGTCTTGCCCACGCGGGGCGGTCCCACCAGGAGCGGCCGGGCGTCGCGTGGCCGGGCCAGCCGGCGCAGCACCGCCTCCACCTCGGCGTCGCGCCCGTAGGCTTTGCGCAGCCGGCCTTGCCTGGCCTGCTCGGTCAGGT
>JBHHTZ010000587.1:0-3014 GCA_046753605.1 Anaerolineae bacterium | reverse complement strand
AGCCCAGCCCGCTGGGGGGACGCTACGTGAGCCGCTGAGCCGGCGGAGGCCCACCCCGGCTCGACCTCGTTGGCGCTAGGCTGGCACGCTGCTAGTCACGTGTCACAGAAGTCCTGGTGGGATTTCTGGCAGTTCAACTTGCTTGTGTCAGGGCTTGACGGCCCTGTGGGTACACGGTCTGCTCGAAACGCGTGAAGGCCTGCTGCGTTTGCTCCCTGCGCCGAGGCTTCGGGTCGGTGTCGATGAGGTGGCGGATGTAGGTGTGCTTCTCATTGGCCACGTTTTGCAGTCGAAGCCAGTCAGCGGGTGGAATCAGGTTGAGATAATCATAATCATCGGCGAGGTTGGACATCAGCAGCAACTGGCTCTTTAGGAAGGTGGTGGTCACCTGGTCGCTCTCGACGGCCAGGAGTCGGCAGAAGCGGCGCACGACCTTGGCGTGAAGGCCCTCGCCGGTGTACGACCAGGAGAACGGATGGGCGAAGCAGTCGTTCCACGTCTGGATGAAGGCCAGGATCTCTTCGCACAGCTGGTCGACGCTGAGGACGTGGCCATGGCGCAGACACTTGCGCTTGAGGATGCCGAACCAGACCTCGATGCGGTTGAGCCAGGACGCGTGGAACGGCGTGAAGTGGACGACGATGCGTTTGTCCGTCGACTGCAGCCAGGCGCGGCGCTGGGGGCCGGTCTTCAACGGGGTGTAGGGCACGCCGCTCAAGTCGGCCACCGTCTGGCAGAAGCCGTCGTGGTAGTGGGGGCTGAGATTGTCCATGACGTAGTGGATGATGGCGTCGCCGGGCAGGGTCTCCACGTGCGTGCGGAAGACCCGCGCGAGCGTGTGGTGATCGTGGTTGGCGGTGCATTCGCCGTGGACCTTGCCGGTGGCCGGGTTGAGAACAGCCATCAGGTCACACGTGCCGTGCCGCCGGTACTGGAACTCCTCGTACACGGCTCGATGGGCGGCGGCCGGCAGGTCCGGGCCCAAGCGCTGAAGGGCCTGGATGCAGGTGCATTCGTCGAAGCAGAACAGGTGCTCCGGCGGGTCGAGATAGAGCGGGAGGATGTGTTCCATCTTGGGGAAGAAGGCCGGATCGGTGATCTGCAGGTAGTATCGGCTGCGATGGGGCTTCAGGGAGTGCTCTTGTAGGATGCGATGGATGGTGGCCCGACTGATGGCGCTGTCGAGAAGCTCCGGATGCGCGTCGAAGTGGAGCTCGGCATCGCGCAACGACCAGCGGTGCACGCCCGGCAAGGGTGGGGCCTGTTGGCAGTAGATGGCGATGGTCTTGAGGCGGGCGGCTTCGTCGAAGCGCCTTGGCCGACCGGAACGGGACGCGTCGGTGAGGGCGGCACCGCCACGGACGCGGCGCACCCACCGGCGCACGGTGTTGACGTGCGTCTGCGTGACCTGCGCGATCACTCGCGCCGGCAGGCCGTGCCAACTGAAGGCCGCGATTCGAGCCCGCAGGCCTATGGTAGGAGGACACGCGTCGACGGCGTCTGCCGGCAGCGCCTCGCCGAGGGCCGGCAGCTGCTGGATGGCGCTCAGCAGGAGGCGCTCGAAGTTTTTTTTACCTCGGCCAGCAACTGCGGCAGGGAGTGGCGGATGGCCGGCAGCCCCAACCGGACCAGATGGTGACGCACGGTACGGGCCGGAATGTGGATGCCACGCTCCTGCAGCGCCTCGGAGATCGCCTCTCCCGAGGTGCGGCCTCGGGCGATGACGTCGACGACGAACTGTTGGATGAGCTCGGCCTTGACCGCAGGCGTGACGCGGTACTCCTGCTGCTGGCCCTGTCGCTTGTCGATCAGGGCCGGCACGTCGGCCTCGCGCAATTGCCGCACCAGCCGGGCAGTATGCGGTTGAGAGTAGCCCAGCAGCTCGGCGACCTGGGACAAATCGAGCAGCCCGTGGTCCAACAAGGTGAGCAGGAAGACCTTGGACTGCAGCGGATGGGTCGCGGCCAACGAGACGACGCGCTCGGCCCCAAGGTCCACGGTGATCCCCGCGTCCCCCGAGGCGAGCTCGATCTTGGGGACCTGGGCGGCCGGTGGCAGGAATTGGGAGGTCGTGTGTCGACGATCTTCCAGGGCCGGCAGGCCAAGCCGTGTGATCCGCGTCAGCAACGAGAACAGGGTGCCCAGCGGCAGGCCCAGGTGCTGAGCGATCGCCTCGCGTCGGCCCCCCATGAGGAACAAGGCATAGGCGAGGAGCTTGCACACGACTTCCTCGCCCAACGCGCGTTGCGCCGCCAGAATTCTCTTGCCGGCGTGGGTCTCGGAGAAGGCCAGGGCGGACGGGCAATGCGGCATGCGTGGCTCCGAAGGTTAAATCATACGTTATATCTCCATAATATCCAGTCCGTGTCTGTGTGGCAAGGGAAATCTTCACTCAGAATCTGGTTGACGTGCTCAAGTGTGCCAGCTATATAATGTATCATGCAATATCGACAAAGCGCTCATTTTATACTGCCACTAAGGCTCTCAGAACTTCTGAGACGCTGAACTAGGCTGTCCTCAGCGGCCTGTCCCCAGGCACGCCCCCAGCCCCCCGGACGAGGAGGAAGACCATCACCACCATCGACAGCCAATGCAGAGATCCTGACCTGCTTCAAGAATCGATGTGGCAGTCAGGCGGCTCAGGCGCTTGAAAGACGAGTCGCAACTCGGTCCCGGGATAGCAGATCTGCTTGGCGTTGGCGACCTCACAGAGCCCAGCCAGGGCCCGTGTAGCGCGCGGCGTTGCCAGCCCGTGAAAGCGCACGGTGAGGGTGCCGCCGTCGGTGTCGGGCAGCAGGTCGGCGGTGGCCTTGTAGGCCGACTGCAGGAAGGAGCGGGCCTCGTCTTCGTGTCGTCTGAAAAGCGGGGCCAACCACCGGGCCATGTCGGACTCGGCCCGGTAGGCGATGAGCTTGAACAGGTCGGTGATCGTCTTGCGCTCCCGCTCGAGTTGGACGATCTGCTTGGGATCGCGGACTTCGTGGACAGGCACCTGTTTCGGCAGGGCCTCGCGC
>JBHHTZ010000586.1:0-3018 GCA_046753605.1 Anaerolineae bacterium | reverse complement strand
GCAGATCGTCGAGGGCTTCCAGGAAGTTGCGCTCGTAGAGCCGGCAGTAGATGTTACCCAAGTAGATGGCGTGGTAGGGGGCCAGGTTGGAGGGATCCAGCGCGCCGAGGTTGGCAACAGAGGTGGTGAGTTCCACGGGGGTCTTCAGTGTCATTGTCACTCCTTTCTTATGTGGCGATCTTGCCTGATTGTGCTGACTCATAGTGGCAAAAGCGAAACTTACGCGCGCGACGGACTGCCGACTCCGCCGCGTTGCAACTCCTGGAGTTCGCCGTACCGGGTGATGGAGCGCAGTGCCTGCTGCCAGGTGCTCGCTTCGTTCCCTTGAGATGGGTCGTTGGGAGCATCCAGGAGGCGGCGGTAGAAGCGGACGAGCGCACCTACACTCACCGGCGTCAGATCACGCCCCTGAATTTTCAGCAGGTCTACGCCGGCGTGGAGGAACGCCTTCAGGTCTCGGTAGATGAAGAAGCTTTCGTACGGCAGCCGGGTGTTGTGCGTCGTGCCATTGCCGGCCAGCACACACCCCACCTTGCAGATGCGATAGCACACGCCGCCCTGCTTGGCGCTTCCCACCACCAGCGACCGCCCCTGGTCATCAAGCCGAACTCTCTTCTCGATCCTCTGAACGTACCCCGGCATATAACATCGGCCCAGATGGATGTGCTCCTTCAACCCAAAAACGAATATCTCCAGGTGTGCGTCGGTTGCCGCGCGCATGCGTGCCACGTCCGCTGGTGATACCGTCCAGGGAAGAATGACTGTTGTGGCCCCAGTTGCTTCCAGGAACAACACGTCTTCGACGTTGACGGCTCCGCAGCCGACGCTGGCCGACAGCGGAAGGTCAGGGAGCTGGTGATGCAGTAGTTGCAAGACGCCGATGTCGTTGACAATCAAACCGTCGATGCCCCAGACTGCGTAGCGTTCGACCCGTTCCAGGAACAGGTCGGTCTCTTTTGTTCGCGGGACCGAGTTCATGGCGAGCAAGAGCTTCCGGTCTCGATCATGCACCAAATCCAGGGTTTGGGCAATCTCGGGGTCGGATAACCCATGGGAGGGGTAACGACTCCAACCCTTGACCCCACAGTAGACGGCGTCGGCGCCGCTATTGAGGGCAACGCGGACCATGTCCACGCTGCCGCCAGGGGCGAGCAAAGTGGTCAAACTGGCGAACTCCTTTCTGGACACGCAGGACATGGTGCACAGGAGGGGCCTTTTGGGGTGCAGGTACAGGTTGGAGAAACTTGTACCTGCCCGGTGCCTGCGGAAAGCGTACGTGCGGACACACGCCCAAAGATTGTGAAGTATTATACACGACTTGCTGGGAAAGTCAAACTGAGATGAGCAAGAACTGGAGGACTGCGCAGAAGTCCAGGCGGTCCATCTGTTTGGCTCCCGAGGGCGCTGTACTCAGGTGGCAGCCAGTGACGTGGATTTAGGAATGAGAATTAGATAACTTGCGCGTTTGCATCCTGGCGCGAGCGCCGGTTGAGTAGCGGAGGCACACGCTTTTCGTGCCGGAGCGTATCGAAACCAAGCGGCCGGGAAGTGGATTTGCAGGAGGAGCTAACGTCCCGGCCTGGCGTTCCAGTGCAGATCGTCAACCTGGGATATGCCGGCCCGGACATTGTTGAGCAGGAGCCGCCATGGAGCACTCCTGCCACCCGTCTATTTCCCGAAGAACACGAACAGAATGGCCAGAATGGCGCCAAGTTGCCCAACCCAGAAGATGAACATCCAGCGTATCAGATCGGCTCGATAATCGGCCATCTGTGTGCGCAGTTCAGACTTGACGCCGGCGATTTCCGCGCGCAGTTCAGACTTGACGCCGATGATTTCCTCGCGCAACAGCACAAGGTCCTCTGACCGTAGACGTGCAAACTCTTCCGACAAACACCGTTCGAATCTCTCCTCGACAAACGTGATCGTTTCTTGCCGAGACTGGTCTGTCAACTGGTTGATGAAATCAACCAATACTTCCGAAACGTCATCGCCGAACGTGTCTCGCAGAAGGCGAGGTATGACACAGCGGGCATTTGATGCTCCTCGGTGAATGATGTGGCTGCAAGCTCCGGTGGATAGCCCAATAGTACCATATTTTCTGTTGGCGGGCAAAGGTGGTAGCTCTGCCGTTAACCGTGGTGCGTAGGGCGAGTTGGTTACTCGCCATCTGGAGGGGGCGGGTAACCAACCCGCCCTACTTCAATACGGTGTCCCGATACCACTCCCAGAAACGCGCTACCCCCTCTTCGACGGAAACCTGCGGTTCGTAGCCCAGCAGCCGGCGCGCCTTGCTGACGTCGGCGTAGGTGTAGGGGACGTCGGCCGCCGGCATGGGCCTGGGGACCAGGTTGGATGGCCGGCCGGCCTTCTCCTCCACCAGCCGGATGAAGTCGGCCAGGAGTACCGGCTCTCCCCGGCCCAGGTTGATGATCTCGTAGCCTAGCGGACGGTCCACCGCGGCTACTACGCCGGCCACGATGTCGTCGATGTAGGTCCAGTCGCGGTGCATCTGGCCGTTGTTGTACACGGGCACTTCCTGCCCAAAGAAGATGTTGTCCAGCACCTTGTATGCCATCATGTCGGGCCGGCCCCGGGGACCGTAGACCGTGAAGAATCGCACCGCCGTGAAGTTCAGTCCGTACAGGTGATGATAGGTGTGGCCCAGCAACTCGGCGGCCTTCTTGGATGCCGGATAGGGGGCCAGCGGGCCGTTGCATGGATCGGTTTCGACGAAGGGGATGGTGCGCGTGTTGCCGTAGACGGAAGATGTGGAGGCGAATACGAAGTTCGGTTGCAGGTGAGAGGTTGCAGGTTGCAGGTTGGGGTTGAAGCGGCCCACGGCGGCGTCGAGCAGGGTCAGCGTGCCGGCCAGGTTGACGTCGTAGTAGAGTTGGGGGTCGTCGATGGAGGCGCGGACGCCGGCCATGGCTGCCAGGTGGACGACGGCATCGAAGTCGTGATCATCGAACAGCCGCGAGATCGTGGCCGGGTTGCGCACGTCGCCTTCGATGAACG
>JBHHTZ010000585.1:0-3020 GCA_046753605.1 Anaerolineae bacterium | reverse complement strand
TGGTGTCTACGTCGGAACGCTGGCCAACGGTGGGGTGGGCCTTGCGCCCTTCCACGATTTCGACAGCAAGGTTCCGGACTCCCTCAAGGATGAGCTGGCCAAGGCGAAGGACGCCATCATCGACGGCAAGCTCATTGTCGGCCCGGAGCTGGGACCGGCTGATCTGGTGGGTGGTGGCGCAGCCATGGCACCCTCAGTCCCCTCTGTGGCAGAGGCTACTGCCCTTTTTGCCAAGGGCACTTGCGGTGGCTGCCACGAGATTCCAGGCGTTGAGGGCGCTGTGGGGGTCGTAGGGCCCAGCATGTGTCACGTTGCTGAGGAGATGCAGGCCGGCGAGGACAGTCCAGACGACATCTTCGAGGCTATCGCTGATCCCAACGCTGAGATCGTAGAGGGGTACGCAGCCAACATCATGCCGGCCAACTACGGTGATGTCTACACCGACGACGAGATCAACGCAATGGTGGCGTTCATCGGCGCTCTGGAATGCGGAGCGTCCTCGGCATTGCCGGCGGCTCCGTCGGCGGCGGAGGCATCCGCAGTCATCGCCAAGGGCGGCTGAGGCGGCTGCCACACAATCCGTGGGATTGAAGGTGCTGTGGGCACTGTTGGACCCAGTTGGTGTGAACCCGCCGAGGAAGTGCAGGCCGGCGAAGAGGACCTGGCTTTCCTCCGCGAAGCCATTGTCGATCCCAACGCCGAGGTGGGCGAAGGCTACGCGGCCAACATCATGCCCCAAAACTTTGGCGACACGCTCAACGACGCTGAACTTGACATACTGGTGGCCTTCATTGCCAATCTGAAGTGCTGATAGCGCTTCGGGGCACTGTCCGGGGGAGCCCCCAGGGGGGCTCCCCCGGCTTGCTCTCAACCAACTCATCTGCCAAAAGTGGCAGACCCCAGGGGTTTCTGAAACCCCTAGGGTCTCAAGTGGACCGCCTCTGATGGGCGAAGGTCTCCTGACCGAGCCCGATTCGCCTCGGTCAGGAGACCTTCGGCGATCAAAGTTTCGCCCGATTCGCCTCGGTCAGGAGACCTTCGGCGATCAAAGTTTCTGAAACCCTTAGGGTCTCCTCGACAATTGCCAAGTGGACCACCTGATGCAAAAAGACGCCGCCCCTGTACTCGAACTTCGCGATATTACCAAAGCCTTCCCCGGCGTATTGGCCAACGATCACATCGGCTTCACCCTGAAAGCAGGTGAGATTCACGCGCTGTTGGGGGAAAACGGCGCCGGCAAAACCACGCTGATGAACATCCTCTACGGACTGTACGAGCCGGACGAGGGTGAGATTCTGGTCCGTGGCGAGCAGGTGAACATCAACGATCCCAACGACGCCATCACCCTCGGCATCGGCATGGTCCACCAGCACTTCATGCTGGTGCCTCCCCTGACCGTGACCGAGAACGTAATGCTGGGCGTTGAAAAGCTCCGCAACGGCGTTTTCCTGGATCGCAGAAGCGCTGCGCAGCGGGTGCGGGAGATTTCGGAGCAATACGGCCTGGAAGTCGATCCAGATGCCTACGTTCAAGACCTGTCCGTCGGCGTGCAGCAGCGGGTGGAGATCATCAAAGTGCTGTATCGGAACGCAGATATTCTCATCCTGGATGAACCTACGGCTGTGCTCACCCCGCAAGAAGTTGAAGAACTGTTCGAAGTGATTCAGTCACTGGCGACTCAGGGCCACTCGATCGTTTTTATTACCCACAAACTGAAAGAGGTGATGGCCCTTGCAGACCGCATCACCGTGTTGCGAAATGGTCAGGTGGCTGGCACAACCACGCCGGAGGAGGCGACGGAGGAGAAGCTGGCGTCCATGATGGTGGGGCGGGCAGTGAGCCTGGTAGTCGAAAAACCGCCGGCGCATCCAGGGGAACCGGTCCTGGTCGTGGACGGCCTTCACGTGCTAAGTGATCAGGACGCCCCAGCCGTTCAGGGCATCTCTTTCGAAGTGCACTCTGGTGAGATCCTTGGGGTCGCCGGCGTGCAGGGCAACGGCCAGACCGAACTCGTCGAGGCGATTACCGGCCTGCGTGAGTCCACGGCGGGAAAGATCACCATCCTGGGTCACGATGTGACGGACGCAGCGCCGCGACAGATCACGGAACTGGGGGTCGGCCACATCCCGGAGGATCGAACCCACGATGGCCTGGTACTCAGCTATCCGATTGTTAACAACGTTGTACTTAACACCTACTACAAAGCGCCGTTCGCCCGCGGGATTAGCCTCAACGAGGCAGAGATGGTCAGGTACGCGTCAGAATTGGTGGACCAGTTTGACGTGCGTACCCCTTCGATCTGGGTCGAGGCGGCCAACCTCTCCGGCGGCAATCAACAAAAGGTGATCGTGGCTCGCGAGTTCTCCCGCCCCATCTCTTTGCTGGTTGCCTCTCAACCGACGCGGGGTCTCGACGTCGGCTCGATTGAGTATATCCACAAGCGTATTATCGAAAAGCGAGATGCCGGCTGCGCTGTGTTTCTGGTGTCGTCCGAGATCGACGAGATCATGGCGCTCTCGGACCGCATCGCGGTTATGTACCGCGGCCGCATCGTGGGCATCGTGCCGGCCGAGGAAGCCACCCGCGAGTATATCGGGCTGCTCATGGCCGGCGTAAGTCCCGAAGAGCGTGAGTCAGTCAGCCATGAATGAATTCACGGCCTGATACGAAAAACACGTTTCAACGTGTTCAAAGCTTAACCCGTTTCAACGGGTTTCGCAGGTTAAGACGGGCAATTCATGATACCGTTGGCAATTCTATGTCAAGTTGAGCAGATTGTGCCCGATGGCTGTCTTGCTTGCCGGCGGACCGGTCGGGCATGATGAAGTTTCAAGAATCCATCGGGCCGCCGCCGCGCTCATGTCATTCCGAACGGAGCCCTTCGGCAAGTTCAGGGTAGACTCCGCGGAGTGAGGAATCCCTGGAATGGTGCAAGAAAAGGCGAAGTCCGCTGGTGAATGCGTTTACAGATGGGCGGAAGACAAGGGGCCGTTTCTCCAATGTAACTCACTTGTCCGCGT
>JBHHTZ010000584.1:0-3031 GCA_046753605.1 Anaerolineae bacterium | reverse complement strand
CAGCGGGGCGGTCGTGAGCTTCTTCGACACGCCCGTGGCTGCCCAGGTTGCAGTGACCGAGGAAGCGGGCCGGCATCTCCTCAACTTACGGGTGCCGCTCGGCGCAGGCTCTGTTCACGAGACGCCGGTGAAGGTCTGGTTGTGGACTGACGACGCGTTTCCCACCAAGTGGACCGCGCTTGACGAGTGGACCGCCGTATACGATGCCACGGCCAATCGCTACCGGACTTCCCTTGGCTTGGGCGTCACCGAACCCCGGCCGGCGCTGCTGGCGAATCTTCCGAGCGAGGAAACCATGCAGCGCTACTGGGAAAATGGTCCCCCAGAGTACGAGGACTCGTTCCACTACAACTTTGCGCACACGAAATTGCAGAAGGCTGCCGATGCTGGCTTTCGTGCCCTCATCTTTGACATGCATTGGGACACCGATGCCCTGTACCTCAACACGCCCGAACGATACCTGCCGGGCAGCCTCAGCTCAGGCTCCGGCAATGCACCCTGGCGGCTGGAGATCAACGACGCTCTGGGTGGCGAAAGGGCGCTGCGCGAGCTGGCCGACCGTGCTCACGAGCTTGGCGTGAAAATCATCCTCTGGATTCCGCCCGACCATCTCTCCAACTCATCGCCGCTGCTGCAGGAGCATCCCGAATGGATCAAGTGGCGCAGCGACGGGACCCCCGAGACCGCCGGCTGGGCCGATATCACAGGCACAAGCCTGAGCAGCGGCTGGTACGGCTACGCCATCGGCCAATATCGGGACATCCATCAAGCCACCGGTTTCGACGGCGTCTTAATCGACTCCTGGCTGACTTTCGCCATGCTACCCGACGGCGGCGAGGCTCAGCCAATGCCCCAGCTTGACCAGGCCATTGCTCTGCAGCGCGATCTCCGGCAGATGGGAATAACGGAAATCCATATCGAAGGCACCGGTCCGTTCGGTCTATCGAGCGGCGGCTACGGCCTGGAGGGATACCTGGGAGGCGGCCCCGAGGAGCAGGCGATGGCGATGAAGCTGTTCGAGCGCATCCGCGGTCGCGAGTATGGCCTCTACCGCTACACCGCCGATACGATCCCCGAGCCGGACAGTTACTACCGGGCGTTGGCCTCGAAAGGCGTCATTGGGGTATTCAACCTGGACGTGCTCGACAAGATGCCCAAAGAGCAGCGCGCACGAATCGCGCGGGCCAATCATGACTTCTTGCGCGTGTCGGACAAGATGGAGCGCCGGCATCTCATCGCCAAGGGCGACACCTGGCAAGGCGTTGCCTGGACGAACGGCTGCTCGGATGAAGCGGTGCTGTTCGCGTTCGAGGTATTCCATTACCCGACCTCGGAGTGGGCAACGATTGAGGACATCACCACGGGGAGCAGCTTCGAGACAGAAGACGGTTTTGAGACGGAGCCCCAGCACACCTACGTCATCCGCTACAGATGAAGAAACTGTCATGGAATGTCATAGCGCCTTTCATTCGATTTTCATGTCTCCAGGGTATAATAGTAACCGTAAAGAAACGCTCCTGATTCGCATCCCGAAAGACACCCTGGAGACCATCACCTTCCATGACAATCAAACTGGTACCGGCACAAGAATCGTCGTACATTCCAGCAGACTACCTGTCCCGCAATAGGCGGCTCTACCTGCTGGCCAAACGGTTACTTGATGTCGTTGTGTCGGCAGCGCTTCTCGTGATCCTGGCCCCACTGTTCCTGTTGATTGCGCTGTGCATCAAGCTCGATTCGCCGGGGTCGATCATTTTCTCTCAAAAGCGGGTGGGGCGCTGGAACAGAAACGGTGAGCAACCTCCCGTTTTCACGTTCCACAAGTTCCGCTCGATGTACGAAAACGCCGATTCAAGCATACATCAACGCTACGTGGCATCGTTCATCAATGGGAACAAGCGGTTTGTCGCAGAGTGCCAGCAGAATCAAGCAGTCTACAAACTGGAGCGGGATCCGCGTATCACCCGGTTTGGCCGCTTCCTGCGCAAGACAAGCCTGGATGAACTACCCCAATTGGTGAACGCCCTCAAGGGAGACATGAGCTTGATCGGCCCGCGCCCGGCTCTACCTTACGAGGTGGCACAGTACAAACCCTGGCATTTTCGCCGTCTGGAAAGCAAGCCTGGAATCACCGGGCTCTGGCAGGTGGAAGCTCGTAGCACCGTCCCATTCAACGAAATGGTCAACATGGACATCCAGTACATCGAGCACCAGTCCCTCTGGTTTGACCTGAAGATCCTACTGCAGACAGTGCCCACAGTGCTCTCCGGTCGGGGAGCTGGGTGATCCAGCAAACAGTTTTCTCCCGAGAAGTTCATGAGTACATGAGAGCCTGGATTGTGTCAATCCAGGCTTTTCTGTCGCAAGGAAGAGGTAACAGTGGCAACATCTGAACCGATCCGCATCGGCGTCATTGGCTGCGGCTACTGGGGGCCGAAACATATCCGCGTTTTCACAGAGATTGAATCCTCCGCCGTGACCTGGGTTTCCGACCTGCACGAGGATCGTCTGGCGCACATACGCAAGCTCTACCCGGGAACCCGGACAACGCAGGACTTCCGAGGCCTCCTGGGGCCGGACGTTGATGCGGTCGTCATCGCTACGCCCGTGTCCACGCACTATGCCCTGGCCAAGGAAGCGCTTCTGGCCGGAAAACACGTCCTGGTCGAGAAGCCGATCACCCTCACCAGCGAACAAGGGGAAGAGCTGATCGAACTGGCCGGCCAACGCGAGCGGAAGTTGATGGTTGGGCATACCTTCGAATACAACCCGGCCGTCGAATACCTGCGAGACTACATCGCCAGCGGCAAGCTCGGCCGGCTGTTCTACATCTCTGGCGCCCGCGTTAACTTGGGTATCTTCCAGCCAGACATTAACGTGATGTGGGACCTGGCTCCGCACGACCTCTCCATCCTGCTGTTTATTCTGGGGATGTCTCCCCATTCAATCAGCGCGTCCGGTCAGGCCTATGTGCAGCCCAACATCCATGATATTGCCTACCTGACCCTGCACTTCCCCGGCGATGTGCTTG
>JBHHTZ010000583.1:0-3037 GCA_046753605.1 Anaerolineae bacterium | reverse complement strand
CGCGCCAGCACCGAAAAGCGATTAATCTCTCGCCCCTATCCGCGCTCGCATTGTAGCATGGCGCTCATGTGTGGGCAAGCGAAACGAGGTCCGGGTAGCGTAACGTTCTGTGTGTAAAAGGAGGGGCGTACCCTTTCCAGCAAAAGAGAGTGATCTAGCTGCGAAAGGAGACGCCCATGCAAAGAGTAAAGCCACTGGACGAGCTGACGCCAGCCGACTTGTGGCGTGAGGTACCCGAGAGTGAGGACGAGTTCTGGCGGGACACCCGTGAGAGGCAGCTGCGGCTGTTGAAGGGGCTGCTGGAAGGGGCCTTGGAAGAGGAGCTAACGGTCCTGCTGGGAGCCGGTCGCTACCGGCGGGTGGAGGGACGGCACGGTTACCGCAACGGCTTCTACCAACGTGACTTGGCCACCCAAGTGGGCATCGTGACGGCGATCCGAGTACCGCGGGCGCGTGACCGTGTGGGCGAGCCCAGCCGGGCACGGCGCTCAGTGTTCAGCCGCTACCAGCGGCGGCAGGCCCAGGTCAACCAGGTGATCCGGGAGACGTTTCTAGCCGGGGTGTCGACACGTCGGGTAGGGGAGACTCTAGAAGCGCTGTTGGGTGAGCGGGTTAGCGCTCAGACGGTCTCCCGGGTAACACGCAGCCTGGACCGGGAAGTAGAGCGGTTTCACGACAGGGCCATCAGTGACGACGTCCGTTACCTGCTGCTGGACGGCGTCTACCTGCGGGTGAAGGGCGCCCACACGGCCCGCCGGAAGCTGGTGCTCTGCGCCTACGGGATCACGGTGACGGGAGAGCGCCGTCTCCTGGACTTCCGCTTAGCCACCACAGAGAGCCAGGCCCAATGGGAGGCGTTCCTGAGCAGCTTGAGGGAGCGGGGGCTCCTGGGCAGGCTCCTGAAGCTCATCGTCAGCGATGGCTGCAAAGGCCTCCACGCCGCCCTGGACACAGTGTATCCCTACGTGCCCCGGCAGCACTGCTGGGTGCACAAGCTGCGCAATGTGGCCGCTCATCTGAAGCGCAGTCAGCAGGAGGAGTGCATGGCCGGCGCCAGGACCATCTACCAGTCACAGACCCGGCGCGCTGCCGTGCAGGCCTACTGGAACTGGGCCAGACGCTGGCGAGGGGAAGCCCCCAGGGCCGTGGCCTGCCTGGAGCGCGACCTGGAGCCGCTGTTGAGCTTCCTGGCCTCTCCAACCAGCCATCGGCGGATGGTCCGCACCACCAACGCCATCGAGCGCTGCTTCCGGGAGGTGAGAAGGCGAACCAGACCCATGAGCTGCTTCAACAACGCCGCCAGTTGCGAAAGGATCATCTATGCTGTCTTCAGCCACCTCAACCGAAACTGGCAAGGGAACCCCCTCCCCCAATTTACACACAACTCTTGACGCTACCATCTGCCTCACTTAAACGGTTACCGAACGGGATGCGTTGCCTCAGAAGTAGGGTTACCGAAAGGGGGTGACGTGACACGGCTGACGTTGTACGAGTACGTGGCCACGGTGCGGCCTCGGTATCGGAAGGCGGGAAAGCGGGGCAAAGGGCTGATCCTGGACGAGTTCTGCCAGACGACGGGGCTGCACCGGAAGGCGGCAATCAGGCTTTTGGGGAGGGGCCGCAGGCCAGCGGCGGTGCCGAAGAAGGTGGGGCGGCCGCGGCGGTACGGGCCTGAAGTGACGGGAGCGCTGGTGAAGGTATGGGAAGCGGGCGACCGCATGTGCGGCAAGCTGCTGGTGGCAGTGTTGCCGGTGTTGGTGGAAGGCCTCGAGCGGCATGGCGAAATGCGGCTGTCCGCCAGGGTACGTGAAGCGCTGATGTCGATCAGTGCGGCGACGATCGACCGCCGGCTGCGGGGCTGGCGCAAGAATCTGGGCCGGCAGCCGCGCCGGCCGTCTGCAGCGACCACCGGCCTGAAAGCACAGGTGCCGGTCCGAACGTGGAGCGAGTGGAAGGAGGTCCAGCCCGGCTCCGTACAGGCGGACCTGGTGTTGCACTGCGGTGAGAGCCTGGAGGGCTTCTTCCTGACCACGTTGACGGTAGTGGATGTGGCGACAGGCTGGACGGAAGTAGAGCCCGTTTGGGGCATCGGGATGAGTCGCGTCGGCGGAGGAGTGGAAGAGGCTTCACGGCGTTTGCCAGTCTACCTCCGAGAGCTGCACACGGACAACGGCGGTGAATTCATCAACCACTCGCTGTACGACTGGTGCCGAAGGCGAGGCGTCCGCTTCACCAGGGGCCGCGGCTACAAGAAGAACGACCAGGCCTACGTGGAGCAGCGGAACTGGCTGGCCGTGCGCCGCAGCGTTGGCTACGACCGGTACACTTCCAGGGCTGCTTTGGCTGCCCTGGGAAGAGTGTACTCCCTCATCCGGCTGCAGCTGAACTTCTTACGCCCGGTACGCAAGCTGGTCGGGAAGGAACGCCGGGGGGCGAGGGTGACTAAGCTCTACGACGCGCCCCGAACCCCCTACCAGCGGCTGCTCGAATCTGGCGTCCTGGGCGAGGCGGTTGCTAGGCGTCTCGGGGAGCAATTCCTGGCCATCAACCCGGCAGAGCTGCAGAGGAGAATCGAACTCGCCCTTCGTGCCGTCTGGGCTTGCACGGAAAGGGCTGAACGGCGCAAAGTTGGGTAACCGCACTTATGAGGCATCAGTTCAGCTTCGGTAACCCGGTCTTATGAGGCATCACGGGGAAGGAGCTATCTAGCCGGCACCAGTCCGCTGGCCGTGCCCACCGTCACCGCCTCGCCGTTCTGGTTCTCGCACCAGACGTCGTACACGTGGCGGATGAAGGCGCCCTCGTCCGCCTTCTCGCGCAGGGCCGCGCCGGCCGTGAGCGTGTCGCCGCAGAGGGCGGGCCGCACGAACGCCAGCGACAGGCGGCCGTACAGCAGCCAGCCTCTCTCCATCTCATTGGTCATCAGCTCCGAGATGTAGTCGGCGGACATCAGCCCCTGGGCCACGGTGCTCGGATAGCCCTTCGCCTTGGCGACCGCCTGTGTTGTGTGGATGGACTGCCCGCGCAGGGCGTTGGC
>JBHHTZ010000582.1:0-3046 GCA_046753605.1 Anaerolineae bacterium | reverse complement strand
AGCCGCACCCTTCGATACGCTGCGCTACTCAGGATGCTCAAGCCGCACCCTTCGATACGCTGCGCTACTCAGGATGCTCATCCCGAGACCCCTTCTGGCCCCCCTTGCGTGCTACCAGGAAGGCGCCAGCCCGGTAGTGGGGATCATCAGGCGATGATGAGTCGAGGTGGCGCTCCTCCGCATAGTAAAGGATTTCCAACTCCTTGAACAGGCTACGCAATTCCCCAAAGTCGAAGTAGTGCAGCGGGCCTCCGATGTCGGACACAAAGAACGTTCTCTCGGCCACCAGGGATGCACCCTGCTGGCGCAGTACCTGGTAGCCCGGATCGTCAACCGTGAACACCTGAGCGATGAGATAGCCACCGGACTGTAGCCCGGCCCTGATCCGGTTAGCCAGGCCCCGAATCTCTTCCGGCAGTAGGAAATGTAGCACTGCCGACGCCAGCACCAAAGCATAGCGGTCTGGCTCAATCTCCCACTCACTGATGTCCGCTACGTGTGTTTCAAGAACCACGCCACGCTCGCGAGCCAGTCGCTGTGCAGCCTGTACCGCAGTCGCTGACAGGTCAACACCAATCACGTCAAACCCGCGCTCGGCCAGCCAAACAGCGCTCTTCCCGTCACCCATCCCCAGGTCCAACGCTCGACCGATGGGAATGTCGTCAACGAAGTCTTCCAACAGCTCGTCGGGGGCGTCTCCCTGACTGCCGGCCTGGCCAGCGCTCTGATCGCGGCTCATGTTACCAGGCTCCGCCACCCCGGTGCAACCATCTTGCGGTTTTGTTCGTCAGGAAAGCAGGTGGTATAATCTATCTCCGTTGTGAGGCTCATGATGAATCACGGACCGATGATATGGCAGTTCGGCGACGACGAGATCGTCCCGGAGTTGACCGATACGAGCGAGAACTCTTCGCCGGCGCACGAGACGGCCACCAGCAGCCAGCGTCTGGCATGGCTGCTGGTGTTCCTGACTGCGCTGACGGTTTCGTGGACGTCCGGCTTCTACCTGGGACGCGTGCAGCAGACCAAGATCGCGCTGGAAGCCCAGATCCAGAGCCGGCTTGACGTGGAATCATGGGCCTGGGAGCAACGTGACTGGGACCTCTTCCGAACACTCCTCCCACGCCGCACCCCAAGCTGGCGACTCAAGGAGTTGCAGGCCATATTCGATGCCACTGAACCCGACAAGCGCGAGATGCGACTCATTGACTACACTGTCAAAGAAGGTGGCGGTCGGATTGACGCAATCGTAGAAGTTTCCGTGGGAACCCAGCAGTACGAAACTCGACGAACGTATCGCTTGCTGGATAACCGCTGGCAGCTCGTGCGCCTGGCCGAGTTCGACGACCAGTAACAGCGCATCCATTCTCCCACAAGCTCCCCAACCCATTATACCCTAACTCTCCTCGTTTTTGGTAGTGTCCCCTGGAGTTGGCCGGCTACGACATCTGTGCCGGTGCAGGCATCAGTCAGGCGCCTATGGCTTCTCTCTGCACCGCCCTCAGCATCGCCTGGCCTCTGGAGGTGGCTCAGAATCTTGTCCCCAGCTCATGACGGTCGCAACCACCAGCTTTGTTCTATCGCCGACTTCGGGTATAATCTGACACGACATGATCAAGACATCCACTGCACAAGGAGCTGCGTCTTATGGCAAGTGAGCACGGCCACGGCCACGTCGATAGCAGCATCCTGACCTCCGAACGGGGCATCCAGGCGCTGAAAGTCTCCATCGCCGGCCTGATGGTGACAGCTCTGTTCCAGGCCGGCATCGCCATCGTCGGCGGCAGCGCCGGCCTGATGGCGGACACGCTCCACAACTTCGCCGACATGTTTACGGCGATCCCGCTGTGGATCGCCTTTGCACTTCAGCGCCGGCAAGCCAACCGCCGCTACACCTACGGCTACGACCGCGCCGAGGATGTGGCCGGCGCAGTCATCATCCTGGTGATCCTCATCAGCGCCGGCATTGCCGCCTATCAGTCATACCTCAAGCTGGTGAGCCACGAGGTGCCACGGCTGCTCGGTTGGGGCATGATTGCCGGCCTGGTCGGATTCGTCGGCAACGAGCTCGTGGCCCAGTATCGCATGAAGGTTGGCAGGGAGATCGGCAGCGCGGCGCTGGTCGCCGATGGACAGCACGCCAGGGTGGATGGCTTGACCTCGCTGGCGGCGTTCTTCGGCCTGTTAGGCGTCTGGCTGGGAGTCCCGGTGGCCGACCCCATCGCCGGCTTCGTCATCACCGCTGGCATCCTGTGGATTGTGTTCGATGTGGGGCGCGATATCCTGGACCGGCTGATGGACGCCATTGATCCCGATACCATCGAGCGTATAGAGGGGGTCGCGGCGTCTGTTGAGGGTGTGGCCGGCGTCCATGACGTCCGCGCCCGCTGGCTGGGTCATAAGCTGGCCTGCGAGTTGCACATCGACGTCGATGGTGGCATCACTGTGGTCAAAGGCCATGACGTCGCCGAGGATGTCCGGCATGCTCTGCTCCATGAATTTGAGCGTCTCAACGATGCAATTGTGCACGTGGACCCGCTTGGCGATGAGTACCATCGAAAGGTTGTGCATCACTTCGTGCCGGCAGCCGATCACCATCACGAGGACCAGGACCATGAGCACGTGCATGATGAGTGAAGCAGGAGAATGGAGAATGGAAGGTGGAAAATGGAGAATGGAAGGTGGAAAATGGAAAATGGATTCCATTCTCTACCTTCCACTTTCCACCTTCCACTTTCCACCTTCCACATACCGGGGTAGTCTATGCGAGTATTGATCTGGCATGTCGAGAAGTTTGTTTGCAAAATCACTGAGCGCGGTCGGTCGCCGATTGTGGAGGAGTTTGAAGGCCCGGTTACGGCCGTCGCGGATGCGTTGCTGTTGTTGGTGAGTGTGGAAAAGGCCGACGAGGCGGATCCAGCCGGCGTCGCCCGGAAGGCCGCGGACGACATTGCTACGCACGCCGCGCAACTCAAAGTGAGCACCGTCGTCGTCCACCCCTTCGCCCACCTGTTTGGCGATCTCAGCCGGCCTCGCACCGCCGTCA
>JBHHTZ010000581.1:0-3053 GCA_046753605.1 Anaerolineae bacterium | reverse complement strand
CTGCCGGCCATGCTCATCACCCCCATCGTCCCTCACCCCACCCACTACCCATCTGTCGTCGTCGGCGCTGACTCGCAAATAGACGTCAGTGTCAGGACGTACCACGGCGCTGTGATGACTGTGGATGGCCAGATTACCCGGCCCCTGGAGCGCGGTGATCGAATCGCCTGTTCTCGCAGTGAATACGTGGTGTCCTTCATCAGACTCCATCCGCCTTCGAACTTCTATGCCAGACTTCTGGACAAGCTAAGATGAGTCGTCGCGAACAAGCCATCTTTGAAGCCGATCAACTGATCCAACAGGCGGTCGCGGCCGCTCAGGTGGGTGACAATGACGAAGCCGAAGAGTTACTGCGTCGGGCCACAGAGCTGAACACCGACAACGCTGAGGCATGGTTGTGGCTGGCGCGGGTGGTCGATGACCTGGAAGAAAAGCAGACGTACTTCCAGCAGGTGTTGGCGCTGGATCCGTACAATGAGCCGGCCAGGCTCGGGCTGGAGCGCGTTCAAGATAAGCTGGGCATCGCCCCGACCGCCGAGCCCGAGGAAGAGGTCACGTACTGTACCTGGCACCCCGACCGCGAGACCCGGTTGCGCTGCAATCGCTGTGGCCGGCTCATGTGTACCGAGTGTGCCGTTCGCCACCCCGTCGGCCTGCGCTGCAAGGAATGTGTCAAGGAGACGCGCTCACCCATCTACAAGGTTGCCGTCCGCGATTACCTGATTGCCGGCGGCGTGGGGCTGTTCCTGTCAACCATCGCCGGCCTGATCGTGCCTGTGGTCGCTGGAATCGGTTTCATCGGCTGGTTCCTGGCATTTTTCATCGGGCCGGCGGTTGGCGCCGGCATCGCCGACCTGATGAGCCGCGTGGTCCGCAAGCGAGGCCGGGGGTTGGGAATCCTGGCCGGCGCGTGTCTGGTGCTGGGGGTCATGCTGGGGGGGGTGATCTGGGCCCAACACCCGCTTGGCGCCTTCGCCTTCCTGTTCCAACTCCAGATTGGAACGCTGATCTATCTTGTGTTGGGTATCGGCGCGGCTGTGGCACGGTTGAGGTGACGTACAAGTTAGTTGAGTTCTCACGATGCTCGCCGAACTAACCATCACTAACTTCGCAATCATCGACCGGGTGCAACTGCTATTGGCGTCCGGGTTCAACGTGCTGACCGGTGAAACCGGCGCCGGCAAGTCCATCATCGTGGACGCGCTCAGCCAGTTGCTGGGCAGCCGCGCCGATACCACCCTGATCCGCGCCGACACCGACCGCGCACGGATCGAGGGCGTTTTTGTCCTGGACGAGGCGCAGCGCCAGATGCTGAGACCGCTGCTCCAGGAATACGGCCTGATCGACGAAGACGAGAACAGCGAGACGCTGATCCTGGTGCGAGAACTGCACAGCACCGGTCGCAGCACGGGCCGGGTCAATGGCCGGGCCGTCACCATCGGGGTGTTGCAGGCGATTAGCGAGAAGCTGGTGGACATTCACGGCCAGAGCGAGCACCTCTCGCTGAAGCGCGTGAAGGAGCACGTGGACATCCTGGACCGTTACGCCGGCCTGGGAGCGCAGCGCGAGGCAGTCCGCCAGGCGGTGGCGGATCTGCGCCGCGTGCAGCAGGAACTGAAGAAGCTGCGGCAAGATGAGCGGGAGCTGGCCCGGCGAGCCGACCTGCTGGCCTTCCAGGTTCAGGAGATCGCCGAGGCCGAGCTGCAGCCGGGGGAGGCGGAAGCGCTGACCCTCGAGCGCAGCCGGCTGGCCAACGCCGAGAAGCTCATCGTCGATGCCAGCGCGGCCTACGATGCCCTGTACCACACGTCCGACGGCGGCCCCTCAGCCGTTGATCTGATCGGAGACGTCGCCCGCTCTTTGAGCAGCCTGGAGAAGATCGACCCATCGTTGGGGGAGCTTCGCCGGCAGGCGGAGTCGCTGTCCTACGCTCTGGACGATCTGGCACGGGCCGTGCGCGCCTATCGCGATGAGATCGAGTACAATCCTGGCCGGCAGCAAGAGGTGGAGGAACGGCTGGAGCTGATCGCGCAACTCAAGCGCAAATATGGCGACTCCATCGAGGAAGTGCTGGCCTTCGGCGAGCGCGCCGCCCGGGACTTGGAGCAGATCACCCACAGCGAGGAGCGGATTGAGGAACTGGAGGCCGAGGAGGACCGGCTGCTCCAGCAGGTGGGTGAGTTGGCAGTGGACCTATCGGTCAAGCGACAGGCGGCTGCGGGCCGGCTGGCTGCCGCTATCGAGCGGGAGTTGAACGAACTTCGCATGGCCGAAGCCCGGTTTGTCGTCCAGTTGGAGAGGCGCGAAGACGAGCGCGGGGCGCCGGCTGATGGCGCCCGGTACGCCTTCGACGCGACGGGAATCGACCGGGTGGAATTCCTCATCTCGCCAAATCCTGGCGAGCCACCGCGCCCGCTGGCCAAGATTGCATCCGGCGGGGAGACCTCGCGCCTGATGCTGGCCCTCAAGTCCACCCTGTCCGCCGTCGATGCCACACCCACTCTGATCTTCGATGAGATCGACGTCGGCATTGGCGGGCGAGTCGGCGAGATCGTGGGACGCAAGCTGTGGGGATTGACAGCCAACGGCAACCCGGAGCATCAGGTGGTCTGCGTGACCCATCTTCCCCAGATTGCCGCCTTCGCCGACACGCACTTCCAGATCAGCAAGGTGGTAGAGGGCCGGCGCACCGTGACCCGCGCCCGCCAGTTGGAGGGCGACGAGCGCATTGGCGAGATCACCCAGATGCTGGGTTCCCCCACCGACGTCACGCGCCAGAAGGCCGGCGAGATGCTCTCTGAGACCGGTTCGTGGAAGTCAGGCGCTCGCCAGGCGAGCTTGCCGGCGTCAGAGGTGTAAGCAGGGGAATTCGATTGTAATGATGAAGCCACATGGCCCACAGGCAGGAATCAGCAACAGCACCACAATGATCGAGAAAAACCGAGGTGGATGATGAGTATAGTAACACTTTCAGAGAAAGAGATGCTGGAGAACACGGAAGAGCAAGGGCGCGCCTATTTGCGCCGGCGCCTGGGCGAAGAAGGCTATTTGCA
>JBHHTZ010000580.1:0-3086 GCA_046753605.1 Anaerolineae bacterium | reverse complement strand
GATGGCCAGACCAATGACTCTGTTCACTCTGTGCTAGGGAATTCGCAGCCCGGCGTCCACGCAGATGGCCAGCAGAATGAGCGCCAGGTAGAGGTTGGAGGCGTGGAACACGCGCCAGGCTCGCCGGCTAGACGGGCGAACCAGCAGCCGCCATCCCTCGCCAACCAGGTACACAGTCCCGACGACCACAGGCGCCAGGAACATCAGCCCCAGGGCCGGGTGCAGACCCAGAGCCAGCCCGGTCAGTCCGGTGGCCACGCCGTGTACCAGGCTCCAGAAAGCCGAGCGGCGCGCGGTTGCAGTCACGGGCAGCATGGGCACGCCGGCCCGCTCGTAGTCCTCTCGATACACCAGAGCCAGGCTCCAGAAATGAATAGGCGTCCAGAAGAAGACCAACAGCGCCAGCGCCAGCACCCCCGGATCGGTCCAGGCGGCGGCGGCGGCGCCACCACTCAGTACCGCGAAACTGCCGGCTGCTCCGCCGATGACGATATTCAGGCTGGTCCGTGGCTTGAGCCAGATGGTGTAGACGCCCACGTAGATGAACGCGCCGCCAATCAGGAAGAAAGCCAGTGCAGGATTCGTAGGCAGCACTGCCACGACAGGAACGATTACCAGGAGCGTCGCGATCACCGCCACCCATCCGGGTCGGCTGATCGCTCCACTCACCAGTGGACGATGTCGGGTGCGCCCCATGCGAGAATCGGCCTCGCGCTCCAGGTACTGGTTGAGGGCCGAAGCGCCGGCCGCAGTCAGCCCGCCAGTGATCAGCAGCAGGCTGACGACGGCGGAGCCCGGCCAGCCGCCGGCGCCCAGAAAGGCGCCGGCCACAGCGGCCGCCAGCAGCAGCACGACAATTCGCAGCTTGAATAACACGACCAGCGTGCGGAGCAGGCCGCCGAGCGACGGGCGGGATCTGGTATAGGTCGAGGCCTTCGGCGTTGTCGGTTCAGCAATCATGTGTGATCCTCACATTTCAGGTATGCGGCGTTAGAGGACACCTTCCGAGCTGGCAATGGCGGGACGTCGGCGTGCTGCTGGAACGGGCTGTCGCGCGTAGCCGAGGCTCCACAGCAAGACCATCACGGCCCAGATGCCGGCAGCAACCGTCAGGTGTAGTACACGCGTCCACATGGGCAGCCGGAGCAACACGTTGGCGATTCCCAGCCCAAATTGAGCCACGAGCAGCACACCCAGCCCATAAGCGATCCGGGCCAGCCCAGGACGCTGGTGGCTCCTGAGCAGCCAGATGATGGTCACGACAACTAGGAAGGCCACGGTGAAGGCAGCATACCGATGGAGCATCTGGATGTCGATCAGGCGACGCATGGCCGGCGCGCTGGAACCGCAGTTCGGGAAGGCGGGGCAGGCCAGCGATGCGCCACTGCGGGTCACGTAGGACCCGGTGAGCAGCAGCAGGTATGTGGCGAACGCCGTCAGAGACACCAGGCTCCCGAATCGCCGCTGGCTGAACATCTCCTGAGTTATGCTCCGGAGCGGCTGAAGCGCCGGCAGCGTGCGGGCTACAACCACAGCCAGCATCCCAACAATCAGCATGGCCACGCCGGTGTGAATCCAGCCGGTGGCCGGCGGGATCTCGAAGATCACATGCAAACCACCGAGGGACACCTGCACGACCAGCAACACGCCAGCCAGCACCGCCGGCCTGAACACGCCCGGTTCGTGCCGGAAACCGCGCCAGGCCAGCAGGGCCAGGAGCATGATCTGGAGACTGGTCAGGCCACCCAGAAGCCGATGGGTGAATTCCACCCACGCCCCGGTCAGACTCGGCGGGATAACCCGGCCATAGCACAGAGGCCAGTCGGGGCAGCCCAAGCCGTTGCCCGTAACGCGCACGATGCTGCCCATCGCGATCAACAGGATCGTGCTGACCAGAGCCGAGAGCGCCAGGCCGGGCAAGAGCCGGCGCACGGATAGCCTAGATGTTTGTGATACAGTTGAAACGGTCATCGCAATCTCCTTGCTCTGTTGTTGCGTACTGCATATCGGCTGTACGCAATACGCAGCACTTACGACATCACATGTTCTAACGAACGCACCTCGCCGCCCACTTCTCGGCTCGTCTTCTTTTCTTCCCAGTCCAGCAGGCACGCTATCAGAATGATTGCCGTCAGGACGTACATCATGCCGCCTGGAATCCACATGATCGCGCCACCCAACTCCTGATCCTGGATCGCCGACAGGCCCCACAGGCGGGGCACGGTCTCGTAGTAGGTGTATAGCACGCGGTTCGTCAGAGAGATGCTCACCGCCAACACCTCGTTCTGGGCCAGCGCTGCCAGCACATAACCGATGCGCGTGCCGAAACCCGAAAAGCCATGAATGTGGGGCGCGGCGCCGACCACGTGCCACCAGAACAACAGCGCTGTCCCAAAGAAGGTGATGTGCTCCAGGTCGTGGATCGGCTCGTAGCGCAGAGCGGCGTCGTAGGCCATGGGTGCGTGCCATAGCCACAACGTGCCGACGTAGAGCACCCAGGCCACCCAGGGGGAAGTCAGGCGTTGAAATGCACGGCGAAGAGTAGCCTGAGGAGCCAGGAACTCGCCGATGGCGCGACGGATGCCGGCCGGCATCCCCCACAGCGCGATGGGAAATGGGTTGCCTAGCAAGAGCAGCGGCGGCGCAATCATCATCAGCAGTTCGTGCTGCACCATGTGCGCGCTAAACAGCAGCGACTGCAGGGCGTCAATCGGGGACAGCAGGGCCAGCGCCAGCACTGCCAAACCGCCCAGATAGGCCGTCAATCGCCAGCCACTGGCCAGCCGCCGGTGCCCTTGCCGGCGCAGCCGCCACCAGCCCAGGCTGTAGGCGCCGGCCATCAGGAGCAGCACCAGCACGACTGCCGGCGGCCAGTTCCAGTTACGCCACACGTCGTGCAGCCCCACCCCCTCACCTTCGTGGAGCGGGTGGGGGGCTGTGGCGCGCACTGCGCCGGCCAGCAGCCAGACCTTCAGAAGTAGGTTCATCTATCGCAGCAGGTACAGGGCGGGATAGAAAAAGACCCACACCACGTCTACGAAGTGCCAATACTTGACAGCGGCCTCGGCGCCCCAGTGCTTCTCCGC
>JBHHTZ010000579.1:0-3087 GCA_046753605.1 Anaerolineae bacterium | reverse complement strand
GCGTGGCCGTCGGCGTAGCAGTCGCTGTGGCAGTTGACGTCGCAGTTGGGGTCAGGGTCATCGTGAGACTGGGCGTCGCAGTGGGTGTCGCAGTCGCTGTGGCGGTGGCAGTTGACGTGGCTGTCGGGGTCAGGGTCATCGTAAGGCTAGGCGTCGCCGTCGGCGTCTCGGTCAGCGTAGGCGTGCTCGTCAGCGTCCCGGTCGGTGTGGCCGTGGCAGTGGAGGTGGCGGTTGGGGTCAATGTCAGTGTGAGGCTGGGCGTGGAGGTGGGCGTCACCGTCTGCGTGGGCGCAGTTGTACGGGCAATCTCGGCGTAGAGTTCCGTGATGAAGGCCGTTGCGTCTGCCGCGCCACAGCAATCCTCGGCGTTCAGGGTCACTTCAGTTCTGAGGTTGTTCAAATCGGTCAGGTCGAGCGGCCCCCCATCTGGATCGGTGGTAGCGGCAAGCGTGACGTCTACATAGCCGCCCTCTTCCCCGCTGAGATCGTACACAGTGCTACACTCGTTGAGTGTTCCGCCGGTGTCATAGCAAACCTGGAGATACGCCACCTGGGTCGCCCCGCCGCCCCCACTCAATTCAACCCTTACAAGGACATGAACGGTGAGTCCGTCGATGGTGGCGCCCTCAAGCCCTGACGGATCATCCATATCCACCCTGAAGCTGGCAGGATATAGCTCGCCTCCCATTTCGTCGTAATACGAATAGCCTTCGACGTACGTGCCATCCCCGTCATTGCTATCCAGAACGTCTGCCCAACTCCCGCCCACCGGATTGCACTCTTCCGCCGAGACAAGGCCCGAAGGATGAAGTACGAGGCCCGCCGGCGTAGCCTGTCCGCCGGCCGAGATGGTGACAGGCGTCGTGGACATCGGATTGCCGAAGGCATCATAGATGGAGGCAGCAGTGGCAGCGGACAGGGCATCCGCTCCTATGTCATCTGTCGCGTCGAGGGGAGAGCTCAATGTCAGTGTCGCGGTGGCATCGCCGGCAGTGTGTGCTACGCCGATAATCGTACGGCCGTTGTCCTGGTCTGTGAAAGTGAAATCGGTGAGTGTCAAACCGCCAATAGCACCGACATCGCTGTAGACACCCTCAGAAAAGCTTACCGTCAGAATGTCACTGCCTACCTGTCCGACCACGCCGGAAATCTCGGGGGCGCTGGTGTCGAAAGGCGTTCTCAAATATAGGTCATCAAAGCCGCAACTGCCGTGGCATCCCCAACAGAGCGCGCCAACGTTGGGGTTCCAGATGGTTCCGGTGCTGGCCGGCAGGCTCACATTCCGTGGGTCAGGGTAGTTGAAGCAGTCATAGCTCACGCTATCGTTGTAGTACACAACCTGCAACCCCGGTTGTCTATCGACAAGCTGACCATCTCTCACCATGGATAGTTGAGTCGAGCCGTGTACATTGTGGCACGTGACACAGCTTGCCCGGCTGTCGAGGTCGTGCAACCTCCAATCAGAGCTGAAGGTGTTGCCCGGTCCACACAGTGCTTTGATCGCCAGGTGGGAGTAGTGCCTGTTCGTCGGCCCGGATGGGTCTGCCCTGAAATTAGTTAAGAAGTTGTTCGGGTCAGTGAACGGACCGGGGTCGTGGCAGTTGGTACATAGCCTGAAATCATCGGCGGCGACGCCGGAGTCGCCACAGGCATTTGTCCGAGGTATGACCATGGGAAGCTGACCGTTGACTGACTTCAGCCTGTAGCCATGTTGATAGTCGTCGGGGTCTCCCACGCTAGCGGTGTACGAATACGTCCTCGCCACACCGTCAATGTGTTTCATCGCGACGTCATGGCAGGCGTCGCACGGCAAGCCGGCCCCCGAGACAGCGCCGCCACTGGCCGGATATGCCTCCCCCGATGGCAAACCGTGGCCGGTCTTGTAGTAGCCATATCCCACGCCGTAGTTGGTGCCGGCGCCCTCATCCCCGACGACATCAGGCGCGCTGACGCCCTGTATTACACATCCGAGTAGGTCTGCAACATAGCTCGCACGCCGGCCCGCAGGATGGCATGATCATCCACTAACAACACGCTGACCCTAGACATTGGCTTCCACCCTCCCCCAGTAAATATACCATCCAGAGGTCAAAATCCGGTTCACGTAGGATTGCAATTGGGTCAAAGTTGCCAACTGCCTCAGAACCACCTGGCGCGAAGCTGCTCAAACAAGCCGGCCTGACGGAAATCAGTCAGCGCCGAATCGATCTCTTCGAGCAACCGCCGGCTGTCGGGGCGCACGACGATGATGTACCGCTCATCGGTGAGCGGCTCACCGACAACGCGCACGCCCCCCGGCTTGCCGATGTACCCCAGCGCGGAGACGGCATCTACTAGCGCAGCATCAGCCTGGCCGGCCCGCAGCCCGTCCAGCGCGGCCGCCGGCGTCTCGAAGGGAGCGATTTCCAGACCGTCAACACGCTGCGCCAGCCGGCGCGCCTCCACGTCGCCGCCCGAGCCCCACTCCACGGCCAGCCGGCGGCCGGCCAGGTCCCCGACGCCGGCGATAGCCGTTTCGTCTTCACGGACGACCAGAACCTGGCCGGCGTTGAAATACGCCTCCGAATACGCCACATCCCGGGTCAGCCGTGGGTCGTATGGATAGGCGGAGATGATGGCGTCGTACTGCTCCGTCAGCAGGCCGTCGACGAGACCGTCGAAGTGGATGGGCACGAGCTGGATCGCGACCCCCCACCGCTGGGCCAATGCCTGCGCCAGGTCCACGTCGTAGCCGGCGATCTGGCCGGCGTTGTCCACCTCGAAGGGCGGGAAGCTGGGGTCCAGCCCGACGCGCATCACGCCCGCCTGCTGAATGTGGGCCCAGGTTTCGTCCTCTTGCCGGCGGATCACGCCCCGAAGCGACGCGACAACCACTGCAATCGCGACGAGTCCTAGGAAAGCGATCAGCCAACGACAGCCTCTTTCGCCTGACGGGGTCGATAACATGGGGCCAATTGTACATCAGACCCCGCTGGACAAACAACGCACGCTGCACCGGGCTGATCGGCGTCGGTCGCCGGCGGGTCCGCAAACACCTTCTGCGGCTGATGGCGGGGTGGACTTTCACGCACTCTTGGGGTATACTAT
>JBHHTZ010000578.1:0-3090 GCA_046753605.1 Anaerolineae bacterium | reverse complement strand
AAGCTAAGCCCGTTCGTAGTAAGCTACGTAGCGGAGTAGCGTCATACGCCACTCCGCTGGGCTACGTGCCTTACTACGCACGGCTGCCCAACAATCCTTGTAGAATCACGATAGCTGCTTGTTTGTCCAGCGGCTCATTGTTGTTACCGCATTTGGGGCTCTGGATACATGAGGGACAGCCGGCCTCGCACAGACAATCTCGGATCGCCTCCAGCGTCGCCTGCCACAGCTCCGTCAGCAGCTCGTAGCCCTTCTCGGCGATGCCAACGCCGCCGGGATAGGCGTCGTAGATGAATATTTGGGGGCGCTGCGTGTCAGCGTGGGCTGCGTCCTGAGCCCGTCGAAGCGCCGGCGTGGACAGCCCGCCGATGTCCCAGCGGTCGCACATAGCGAACAGGGGCAGAATGCCGATGGCCGCGTGCTCGGCGGCGTGAATGCCGCCCAGGAAGTCCAGTTTTCGCCGGCGCACGGCCTTGATGACAGCCGGCGGGATGTCCCACCATACGGCCATCGTCTCGAAGCGGGTCGGCGGCAAGTCCAGAAACTCATCGCCCAGAACCGTCTCGGTGAACTGCTGCTTCTTGCGGTAGCCGATGACCTGCTCCGTCACCGCCACCTTGCCGAAGTAGGCCGTGGTCGCGCCGGCCCCTCGGGCTGAGCCCCGTCCTGAGCGGGACGCAGGGCCTCGGGACGAAGCCTCTCGACGGTCCAGCGTGTCGATGATGCGTACCTCGTTGATCTGGCGCGGCTCGGTGTAGTAGTTCACGTCCACCGGCCGGGCGCGGGCGACCCTGTTTGCCTGATCCAACTCTTTCACCAGGAACGACTCACCCTGATGCAGGTAGATGGCCCCCGGGTGGATGCGCATAAACGCTGTGGCTGACTCAACCTCCTCGATGCGTTCCCCGGTGTTCTGATTGATCAGCCTGTATCGTCCCTCGCTGATGGAGCGAATGCTCACATCCTGGGCCGGGTAGTCGAACCCCCGGTAGTACCAGCGCTCCCGACGATACTCCAGCACGCGATTTCGCTCCAGATTGATCATCGCATCAACAAAGCCAGGCCCAAACAGCCGCTCGTCCTGCGTCGTGATGGGCAGCTCGTAGGCGGCACATGGCAGGTGCTTCTCCAGGATGTACACGTTGTCCGGATCGATCAGCGCGTGCTCGTGGGAGCGCCCGAAAAGCTCATCGGGGTGGCGCATGAAGTACTGATCCAGCGGTCCGTTCAAGCCGATGAGGATGGACAGAGATTCGCGGACCCCGCGGCCGGCCCGTCCAGCCTGCTGCCAGGTGCTGGCAATGGTCCCCGGATACCCCACCTGAACCGTGGCATCCAGACTGCCGATGTCAACTCCCAACTCCAGGGCATTCGTGGCAGTCACGCCCAGCAAACGGCCATCGAAAAGGTCGCGCTCGATCCGGCGGCGCTCTTGGGGCAGGTAGCCGGCCCGATACGAGTGGATCAACGGTTTCAGCTCCGGCGCTTCTTTGTCGAGTCGATCGCGGGCGTAAACCAGGATCAGTTCGGCAATCTTTCGGGCTTTGACAAAGGCGATGTTGCGCCGGCCATGTTTGACCAACTCGACGAACAGGTTGGTGGCTTCCATGTTGGCACTCCGCCGGCTGGTTTTCGCCTCGTCCAGGAATGGCGGGTTCCAAAGCACGAACAGCTTCTCGCCGCTGGGCGACCCGTCGTCGTCGATCACTCGTGTAGGGGCGGCGGTGAGTCGCTGTACGTGTTCTTTCGGGTTGGCGATGGTGGCTGAACAGCAGATGAACTGGGGATCAGCGCCGTAGAACCGGCAGATGCGACGCAGCCGGCGCAGTACATTCGCCACCTGCGACCCAAAGACGCCGCGATAGATGTGGGCCTCGTCAATAACCACGTATTTCAAGTTGGCAAAGAAGTGGGACCACAGATTGTGGTTCGGCAGGATGCCGACGTGAAGCATGTCGGGATTGGTGAGGAGGATGGCAGCCCCTTTGCGGATCCTGGCACGGTCGGGTTTGGGCGTGTCGCCATCGTAGGTAGCGAATCGCACGCCGCTTAGCGGGCCTCGCGTGAGCTCACTCAGCGCGCGAAGCTGATCTTGGGCCAGCGCCTTGGTGGGAAAGACGTAAAGGGCGCGTGCATGAGGAATGCTGACCATGGCTTCCAGCACGGGCACGTTGTAAATCAGAGTCTTGCCGCTCGCCGTGGATGTGGCGATGACGACGTTGTGCCCCTCGCGAGCAGCGTTGATGGCCTGTGCCTGGTGGGTGTAGAAGCGTCGGATGCCGATGCCGGCCAGCGCTTCCAGCAGCGGCCGCGGAAGGCCCCGGCGCAGTCTCCCATACCTCGCCTTGCGCGCCGGAATGCGTTCCATGTGGACGATCTGATCGCGGTAGAAGGATTGCCGGGTGAGGTAGTCAATCAGTTGATCGATACTGAACCGCCTTACAGCACGATTGGCCGGCGTCTGGACACGCTTTGCCATGGAACAAATCCTCGAATTCGGTCATATGTTCTAACACCAAGGATACTTGAACGGCAACTGAAAGTCAATTTGACAAAACAGAACATTCGTTCTATAATCACACTCCCGGTCGAGTGACGCATCACGCGAAGGGGAGGTCCCATCTCATGGGCAGACGCAAGAAGAAAAGGTTCTCGATCTCGCTCCCGGCTGTGAGGAGAAGTAAGCCCGCGTTCGATGCCGGCCCGCCTCATGGCGATGGGGAAAAACGGCAGCCGGCGGCTGACTACACGTCCATCGTGGATTCAGGCATTCGATGGCTGCTGGTCCTGGCTTTTGTCATCGTGGTCCTGGTTGCTATCGAGGAGATCAGCGTGGTGGTGTTTGGCCGGCAGCCGGCGGAGAACTTCACCCCGACCCTCATCAGCGCGCTCACGGCTATTATCGGGGGTATACTCTTCTTCTTTCGGGTTCTCGTGCGCCATTATCGGAACAACAATCGGAACGACAGTTCGTAGTGTGCGCTGAAGCGCTCCGCCAGCGCACTGATGGACTTTGAGAGAATAAACCGGTAACGGCCCGCCAGCCGGACAGGATGAAGTTCCAGCCATGCATCGGGCAACCCACCGCCG
>JBHHTZ010000577.1:0-3097 GCA_046753605.1 Anaerolineae bacterium | reverse complement strand
GCGCCATTGCTGCGATCCACCACGGGCGGAAGAGGTCGTAAATTGGAGCCACGAGTGAGTACACTGTCGTGATACCCGGGCAGTTGTCTCTTGAAAGAGAGGTCGATGGTAGATGTGAGCCTGGAGCCAGGAAGCCATGTCTGTCATGCCGCGCACCCAGGTGGTCAGGCAGTCGATATGGACGCATCGTGACTTTCACCTGCTCCCGTGGCGTCAATGGCAGCCGGGGCTTTGCTCTGGCCGAGGCTCACCACCCGGGCTATCTTGGGCCTCAGCGGATCGCTCTCGAGAATGATCGTGGCAGCCCATGCCGCAACCACCCGCCCCACCGTGACTGCCATGCATGCGCATCATCACTAGAAAGAGTAACCCCAGGACAATCCAACTCCCGTAGGTCTGTACAAACTCGAACATCTTTCGTGCCTCACTTTTGACGCTATGCGCCCGGCAAACTCTGCGACTGCGCCTCGGACTGCTGTCTCCTGTTGCCCAGCCGGGGCCAGAAGGCCGGCACCTGAGCCTTGTAGATTCGATATGCCTCGCCGAACTGCTCCTCCATCTCGTCTTCCTCGCGCCGAGCCAGCCGGACATAGGCCCAAAAGAGCACTGGCGCCATCAACAACGAGAGGATGGTCGGCCATTGGATGAGCAAGGCCACGATGACCATGAACAGCCCTGTGTACTGGGGATGTCGCACCCGGGCGTAGATGCCATCAGTAACCAGCGCTCCCTGCACCTGGTGAATCTGGCGCCAGCCCTTCTCCATGACGATGATGCCGGCCCAGAACAAGGCCATGGTGAAGCCCATCACCAGCACCCACACCACGTCTGATCCGCCCAGCAGCGCCACCAGCAGGTGGCCATTCTTGTGGCTGAAGGGGTCCAGCACCGGGTACGCCCGGCCCAGCAGTGCTGTCAGGACATAGATGGTCAACGGAAAGCCGTACATTTCGGCGAACAGGGCAACTAGCCAGGCGGTGAACAGTCCCATGGAGCGCCACTCCGTCCGGCGCCGGGGCTTCAAGAAGCTGAGCACGAACGCCAGCACCAAGCCGAGGCTGAGTAGCACTGCCGGCCATAGTCCATAGTCAAACGACGGTGGATCTTGCATACGCTGCCTTTCTCTCTCTCAACACACTGGATTTTGGCATGAGTATATCACGCCCGCCGACGGTGAGACAGCGCCATTCAGCGGGGGTGAGGCCCCGTAAAACTGCCTACTCGTAAAACGGGCAAAACGCCGTATTCCCATCCATAGGCCCGCATCGTGACTTTCACCCACCAGCACCGTTCCTGGACAGGTGCTCTGCCCGCGCGTGGGCACGCGAAAAGCGTGGCGCGAGATAGTCAGCGACTTCAGCCCATATCCTCGCCTCGGTCGTTTGGCTCCGCACACGCGGCAGCACGCTTTGCACCAACATATACTCTTGGGCAATGCGCAAATTCTCGATGGCCGGTTCCACAAAGAGCCCACGCCCTTCGTGGTCGAACGCGTTCGCCAGGTAGAGCCATGCTTCCTCACACACAAGGGGAGCGAGAGCAAGGCCGCTTGCGCGAAGGCGGTGGGCCAGTTCCGCCACAGGGGCCATGGGCGCGTGACCCTTGGGCAGTATCCGCGCTAGCTTTTCTCTGGCGCGCTTGTGGTGGCGTATGGCCGTGTTGATGAAGCATTGCTGCCAATCTGGTCGCCATCTCGACATACCGCGTGGCTCGGCCTGGGGGGCGCAATGAGCATGTTCTACTCGAATGATCGCGGCGTGGCGATATACATCCTGGCTTAGAACGAGCCGGCTCTCCTGCTCCACGTCCAGCGTCCCGGTGACATAGAGGTTGCTCGGGAGACGGATCCTCGCCGTTGACGCGCCTGGTCGCCAAAGCCGGCCGCGTGGCAAGTCGCCAAAGTAACACACCACTTCGGCTGGACTCATTCGTTCGATATCAACGAAAAAGGCAAGCCCCGCCGCCTCGCCGGCCGCGGCTGCTTCGATGAAGTCGAGCAATTTTAGAGTGGTAAACTGTGTGTGCGCCGCTGCAAAATAGCCGGCGTCCCCGGTATGTGTCACCCACCACGGGTGTGCCTGGAACGAGCAGCATTGCAGACTGTCGCTGCCCACCAGGGCTTCAGCGAAGCCCCGGGCTAACTCCATTTTGTCCACCTCACATGGGCCAGTTAGAATGACAAAGGGCTTCGTCTTGAGGATGGCGTAGTAGTTGACAACGACTTCACGCGGGTACGCGCCGAAGTATCCAGCAAGGTGATCCACCATTTCGTGTTCGTCTGGCTCTGTGGCTGTCAGTCGCCACGCTGTTTGCATCGCCATTGATGCTCCTTCTAAGGAACTGGTTTGTTCAGCTTCTGGTATCAGTATATCAGCTCGGCCGAGCGTGGAACAGGGCCTTTCGGCGGGGTCAGGCATACGTCGTTTGGCGGGGTAGGGTTGCCTCATGTCAGCATGTGGGTCGCACCCAGATGGGGCACGGTGACATCCCAATCCCAGGCTCTCAGCGCGCCGGCCAGGGCCTGGCTGGCCTCGGGCTCGCCGTGGACGATGAATGTCCGGCGGGGAGGGTTGTCAAACCCACCCAGCCAGCGCAGCAGCTCATCCCGATCGGCGTGGGACGAGAGGGCATCGACGGATGCGATGCGCGCTCGCACCGGGACATCCTGGCCGTGAATGCGGATGCGTTTCGCCCCGTTCAACAGCCGCCGGCCCCGGGTGCTCTCTGCCTGGTAGCCCACGAAGAGGACGGCGTTACGTGCGTCGGGCAGCCGCCACTTCATGTGGTGCAGGATGCGTCCGCCGGTGACCATGCCGCTGGCGGAGATGATGATGGCCGGCCCGGGCATGGTATTGAGCCGCTTGGAATCCTCCACGGCCTGCACAAAGTGGGTCTCGTTGCAACGCAACGGGCACACGCGGTGGTCCATGAGCAGGTTGATGTCCAGGTTGTGGTCGTCACCGAACTCGCAGTAGATGTGGCTGGCATCCACGGCCATGGGGCTGTCCACGTACACAGGCAGATCAGGGATGCGGCCCTGGTCCTGGAGCTTGCGCACGTAGTACAACACCTGCTGGGTCCGGCCCACGGCGAAGGA
>JBHHTZ010000576.1:0-3099 GCA_046753605.1 Anaerolineae bacterium | reverse complement strand
GGAAGCGCCGGCTGAACGCCAGCACCGGAATCGGCGCCTCGCGCGACAGCCGTTCGGCCTGCCCCACAATGTATTCGTCCAGAAACAGGTCACCGATGACGAGCACGGTCTGGTGGGCCAGTCTAGGAATGAGATCGAGTAGTTGCTGCTTGTCAGTCATCCCGCATCCCGCATCCCGCATCTCGCATCTCGTATCCCGTATCCCGCACCACGCACCACATGAAGCGCGGAATGTCCAACTGCCGGCGCCACCGCCAGGGCTCGCGGGCCAGCCGGTAGAGCCACTCGAAGCCGAGGCGTTGAACCCAGCGGGGAGCGCGCCTGGCTACGCCGGCCAGGAAGTCGAAGGCCCCGCCCACCCCCATGGCCACCGGCACTTCGAGCCGATCCAGGTTGCGCGCGATCCACAAATCCTGCTGCGGTGCACCGTAGGCTACGAACAGGATGTCCGGGGCCGCAGCCCGAATCGTCGCCATAATCTCGTCCTCCTCTTCGACAGCCGGCGAGCCGGCGTGCGTGCCGACGATCATCACGCCGGGCGCCGTGTTGACCAGCCGTGCGGCTGCTTTCTCTGCCACGCCGGGGGCTGCGCCCAGCAGGAATATCCGGTGCCCCAACTGGGCCGCCTGTTGCGCGATAAGCGGGATCATGTCGGAGCCGGCGACGCGCTCCGGGAGCGGTGTGCCCAGCCGGCGAGCGGCCCACAGCAGTCCAACACCGTCGGGAATCCGCAGGTCGGCGTGGTTGACTACGTCACGAAAGGCAGGCAGGCGCTGGGCGGTCATGACAAACTCGGGGTTGACGGTCACAACCTGGTGGGGCGTGCCCTCCTCGACGAAGCCGGCGATGCGTTGGAGGGCCTGCTCAGTCGTCACATTGTCGATCTGTACGCCGAGGATTTCAATTGTCAATTGTGAATTGTCAACCCTTCGACGGGGCTCAGGACAGGTTGTCAATGGTGAATGCGCCGGCTGCTGTGTGTCTGATGGGTGGTTCATGTGCCTGCCACACTTTCCAGGATGGTGAGGGTCTGTTGGGCGGCGCGCTGCCAGGTGAACTGCCGGGCGCGTTGGAGTCCGCGCCGGCGGAGTTCCGCGCGCAGGTCCTCGTCGGTGAGGATGTGGGCCAGGGCGTCGGCCAGGGCATTGGTGTCGTGCGGATCGACGAGCAAGGCGGCATCGCCGGCCACTTCCGGCAGGGATGAGACGTTGGAAGCCACGACCGGGGTTCCGCAGGCCATAGCCTCCAGCACCGGAAAGCCGAATCCTTCGTACAGGCTGGGCATCGCCAGGGCGCGCGCGCCGGAGATGAGGGCCGGCAGGTCGGTCTGGGTGACGTGTCCCAAGAGCCGGACGCGGTCGCCCATGGCTGTGGCGCGGGCGAGCAGGTCGCTGGCCAGCCAGCCGGGTTTGCCGGCGAAGACCAGTTGGAATTGTGAATTGTGAATTGTCAATTGTGAATTGTCAATTCGTTCGAAGGCATCCAGGAGTCGGTCGAGGTTTTTGCGGGGTTGGAGGGTGCCGACGTGGATGACGTAGTCTGAGTGGATGCCATAGCGGGAGCGGACGACGGCCAGTTGATCGGGGTCGTCTATCGGGCGGAACGCGGGATCGAGACCGGGGTAGACGATGTTGATGCGGTTGGGGTCTGCGCCGTAGTGCCGAATCAGGTCCTGGCGGGTGGCTTCGGAGTCGGCCAGGAGGTGGGCGGCCACGCGGGCGTGCCGGCGCGTGGTCCAGTCCAGGTACCAGCGGTCAAAGCGTCCGTGCGCCTGGGGGTAGGCCAGGTAGCCCAGGTCGTGTACGGTGACGATGGCCGGCACCGGACAGACCAGAGGCAGCACGTGACTGGGCACGAAGAGAACGTCGGGCTGGCAGCGCGTTAGTTCCAGGGAGAGGCGTACGTGCGTCCAGAGCCGAGGCCAGGGGATTACGCGGTGGGTGAGATGCAGCGATGCCGGGAAGAGGCCGGCGGGTGGCGGCGCGTTGAAGTACAGCCGGAAGTCGTGCGCGCCGGCCTCGGCGACCATGGCCCGGATGAGGTGCAGCGCGTAGTTCTCTGTGCCAGTCCGGTTTCTTCCGGTGGTCCGACTGGCGTCAATCCCGATGAGCATCTCTCAATTGGGAACGCGTCAGTGGGCGACAATCTCAAAGGATGGTGCCATCCACCGCCTCCCTCAGCGTCTCACGGTCAATGGGACCTTCCCGTCGGATCACCGCCGGCTTCGTTGTCAGATCAAGCACGGTGGATGGGACGCCGCCGGGACATGCGCCCCCGTCCAGGATGAGGTCGATGCGTCCGCCCAGGTCGCGCAGGACGTCGCCGGCAGTGATCGGGTCGGGGCTGCCGGACAGGTTGGCGCTGGTGGTGGCCAGGGGCGCGCCGGCGGCCTCGATAACGCCCAGGGCGACGGGGTGATCCGGTATTCTGACCGCCACGGTGTCGCCGCTGGCGGTGAGAATCGCCGGCAGATCGTCGGCGCGAGGGACGATCAGGGTCAGGGCGCCCGGCCAGAAACGTTCGGCGAGGGCCCAGGTACCTTCCGGGACACGTCGCGCGACGCGGCGGAGGTCGCCGGCTTCGGCCACCAGCAGGGCGATCGGATTGCTGTACGGTCGCTCTTTGGCCTGGTAGAGCCGGCGGATAGCTTCGGGCTGAAGGCCGTGAGCCGCCACGCCGTAGACGGTGTCCGTTGGGAAGGCGACGAGCCCGCCGGCGTTCAGAGTTTTCGCCGCCAGCAGGGTGCTGGTGGGGGAATTGGCCGGCACAACTCGGGTGTCAGTTGGCACTGATTCGCCAGGCCCAAAGTTGAGCTATCCAGATTGCACCCAACGCGCCGAGAGATATCTGAATCAGAGGGGAATTGAACAGCATCTCGATTGCTGCAAGCATTGCCCAAGCAGTGCCCACATGGATCAAGACATCTAGCCAGGTTCCCCACCGATCGGTAGTAGATTGCCGTGTAGCGCGTCGTTCCGCTATCTGACCTTCGAGTCTCACGAGTCTGTGCTCAAAAGCATCTATCCTTGCGTGAATTGCAAGTTGATCCATGATCTTCACCACCTTGCCGGTGTAGATCCGGCCCACCTCCGGCTCGGC
>JBHHTZ010000575.1:0-3121 GCA_046753605.1 Anaerolineae bacterium | reverse complement strand
GAACGGCTGTCGCGCGAGGCGCCGATTCCGGTGCTGGCGTTCAGCCGGCGCTTCCACCTGCCCGGCGGCGCCGCCAATCCGGCTCACAACATCGCTGCGCTGGGCGGACAGGCCCACGTGCTGGGGATCATCGGCGACGACGGGGAGGGAGAGCAACTCACGCAAGCCCTGCAGCAAGCCGGCATCGCCACCGACGGCGTAGTGGTGGACGCGGGCCGGCCAACCACGCTGAAAACCCGCGTTCTGGCCGAAGGCACACGCCTGTTCCCCCAGCAAGTCGCCCGGATCGACCGCCAGGAGCGCCGGCCCATCGACGGTCCCGTCGAGCAACAACTCATCGATCATATCCGCAGGCTAACACCACAGATCAACGCCGTGCTGGTGTCTGACTACAAGAGCGGCGTCGTCACACCGGCCACCATCGAAGCCGTGCGGCTGTCAGCGCGCCGGCACAACAAGCTGCTCACCGTCGACTCCCAGGGCGACCTCTACAACTTCGCCGGCTTCGACGTCGTGCGCGCCCATCGACGAGACGCGGAAGTCTCGCTGGGCCGGCGATTGGTCGAGGAGTCGGACTTCGAGGCCGCCGGCCGGCAACTGCGCGACGAACTCGGCGCCAACCTCGTTCTCATCAGCCGGGGGGAAGAGGGTATGTCACTTACCACTCCTGACGGTTATCACCACATTCCGGCTGCCAACCGCACGGACGTCTTCGACGTGACCGGGGCGGGCGACACAGTGATCGCCGTGCTCACCCTGGCCCTGGCCGCCGGCGCCGATCCGGTAGACGCCGCCCGCCTGTCCAGCCACGCCGCCGGCCTGGTCATCCGCAAGCTGGGCAATGCCACCGTCACCCCTGAAGAGTTGCAGTTGCAGATAGCCGGTTCGTAGTAAGCCAAGCACCAAGCTCGTAGTAAGCCACGTAGTGGAGCGGAGTGGCGTCGGACGGCACTCCGCTCCGCTGCGTGCCTTACTGCGAGCATAGGACGAGCATAACAGCGCCGCATTGCTCCTCGTATTTACAGGCAAACGAACCCCGCCTGCCTGAGAGGAGCTTCCACATGCGTCGTCCCGTTGCTGTCATCACCGCTGTGGCGGTAACGCTGACCCTGTTAGGGTTAAGCCGGCACCTGCTGCTGGCCACAGAAACCGAACAGGCCACGTTCACAGCCAGCGCCGACTACACCCTGGCCGTGCCGGCCATCAGCCTGGGTGACGGCTGGCAGACCACGCTGCAGATCCAGAACACGGGGGCCTTGCCGACGTCAGCACGAATCGAATTCTTCGGTGCGGCTCATGCCGAGTGCCCTGCCACCCGCGAACCGCTGGCAGTGCAGTGTGTCGGCCCGATTCCAGCCGGCGCGGTGCAGATTTTCGACGTTGGCAGTGACCCGACGCTGGCCGAGGCGCGGTCCGCCATCGTACACTCGACGCAGCCGGGGGACGCGGGTTGTAGTGCCGCGTCTGGCGAGCCGCTGGCCGTCCTGGTGCAGCGAACGCGGGCGAACAACGGTAAACAATTCGTGGGGACGAGTCACGCGGGAGGCGGCGGTCGGGAGACCTTGCCCAACAGGGGAGGCGGCGGTCGGGAGACGTTGCCCAACAGGGGCAGTGAGGAGCCGGCGATCGCGAGCAGCGCCTACGTCGGCGTTGCGCCGGCGGTGGCCGGCTTCTGGGATCGGGACCTGAGAGCATACGTCACTGTCATCCCGTGGGTCGAGACATCGGACACCAGACGGACGATCCTGCATGTGCAGAACATCGGCCTGAAATGCAGCGGCGAGGTTGAGCTGGAGTTTATCTCCGGCTCAAGCTGCCTGCCCAGGCAGGAGACCTTGCCGGCCATTCCCCCGGGGCACTCAATCCGCGTGGACGTAGCCGATGAGGTTGCGGGGGGGACCAGCGGCAGCGCGTGGATTCGATCGTCGCAGCCCGTGGCCGTGGTGGTGGACCGATGGCCGGATAACGGCACAATGCTTTCGACCCACGCCACCAGTCGAGCGGCTGCTCACCAGACTGTCGATGTCCCGCTGGTCCGGCAGGATAGCAACCGCTGGAATACTGCGACTCGGAGCCAAAACGCCAGCACGCGGTTCACGGCGCTGGTGGGAATGACATATCGAACTACCGAGATCACGCCTACACTGGAGAGCCAGAGTGTGGTTTGTCCTGGGGGTAGTGTCTCAATCGACACGGCAACCGTTGAGGGGCTTACCCTGCCGTTCACGGGCACCGTCGCCCTGCGCTCCCTGGCTCTGGGACCGGAACAGCCCGAAATCCCGTCCCTCACCGCCGACGTGGATCTGCTAAGTACCGGCGGTGGTGCAGCGTATCACGCACCTAACCGAATCACCGGCACGCTCACAGCGCCCGACATCGCTCTCCCCTGGCTGACCCGTGCCTACCACCCGCTGACGGCGTCACCTGGCCTGACATACACATCACAGATCGCCGTTGTGAACCAGGGTGAGGCCGGCGAGGGGTTCATCAGCCTGACCTTCTACGACCCCGATGGATCAATCACGACCTTTCAGCCAGAGACACCCCTCGGCCCGCGCGCCATGCGGCTTATTGACCTGGCGGACGTTGCGGCGCTGCCGGCCGGCTGGCATGGCAGTGCGGTCCTGCAGTTCCTGAGCCTCGATCCGGGGGCCGGCGTCGCCGCGGCCGTGCTGGAGACCGCACCAGGAGCATCCGGGGATGCGGTGACTGGCTATGCCGGCATCGTCACCGCCGTGCAGGCACAACCAACGCCGTTCCCCTCGCCAACGGCCACCGTCACGCCCACTCCGACGGTCACGCCTCAACCCACCGCCACGCCGGCGACCACCCAGCCGGCTCTTTCCAACACGTACTTGCCATTACTCCACCGTTGACAGCAAACGAGAAACCGCACATTATTGTCGTTTAACGATTCGATAAACTCTTTGAAGTCTTGGTTGAGTACCATATCGCCACGCGTGATATTCCTGTCTGATTTGCTCCAAAGTCGCCAGACGTTCCTGATAGGATTGTGTTTGCCAGTAAGCGAAATCCGACTTTTGCTCGCCGATGCGCATTTTTGTATATGTTTTGGACATTCTAAGCGTTGTGGTCACGACTCTTCACCTCATTGGGGCAG
>JBHHTZ010000574.1:0-3154 GCA_046753605.1 Anaerolineae bacterium | reverse complement strand
AACGAGCTGAAGCGCTACTACGGGGACATCCAGATCGAGGTCGGTCGGGAAGAGGGAAGCAACGGCCGGCAGTTCGTCGATGCCCTGCTGGATGCCGAACCCAACCGCTTGGGCGATGACTTCCGCTCGGCGCTGTATCGCCACACGCGAGGCCACTCGCTGTTCACCGTCGAGCTGCTGCGCGACATGCAGGAACGAGGGGACCTGGTGCAGAATGGGCAGGGACAATGGATCGCGGGGCCGGCGCTGGATTGGGCTGCGCTGCCGGCCCGCGTGGAAGGGGTGATCGAAGAACGCATTGGCCGGCTGGAGTCCGAACTGCGCGAAACCCTGACCGTCGCCAGTGTGGAGGGCGAGGATTTCATCGCCGAAGCGATCGCCCGTGCCCAGACGCTGGATGAGCGAGGGCTTGTGCGGCAGTTGAGCGGCGAGCTGGAGAAGCGACATCGTCTGGTGGGGGCCCAGGGCATCCAGCGTCTGGGGCGTCAACGTCTGTCCCTGTACCGATTCCGGCACAATCTGTTTCAAAAGTACCTCTACAACAGCCTGGACGAGGTGGAGCGCGCCTATCTGCACGAGGACATCGGGAACGTCCTGGAAGAGCTGTACGCTGATCAGACGGAGGAGGTGTCCGTGCAGTTGGCGCGCCACTTCCAGGAAGCGGGAATCGCGGAGAAAGCGGTACACTACCTCTACCAGGCCGGCAATCGGGCGCTGCGGCTGTCGGCCTATCAGGAAGCTATCGGCCACTTCACCCAGGGGCTGGCCTTGCTGGAGGCGCTACCGCCATCGCCGGAGCGTAGCCAGCAGGAGCTACTTCTCCAGACCATGCTCGGGCTGGCCCTGATCGCCACCCGAGGCTATGCCGCGCCGGAAGTGGAACGCGCCTACACGCGAGCGCGAGAGATTTGCCAGCAGTTGGGCGAGACGCCACAGCTCTTCCCGGTGTTGTGGGGGCTGTGGGCCTTCTACGAGGTGCGGTCCCAGTACGCAGCGGCCCGCCAGATCGGTGAGCAGTTGGTGCAACTGGCCGGGCAGGCCGGCGACCCGGTGCTGCTCACAGGTGCCCACTTCGCTCTGGGCAACACGCTGTTTCTGCTGGGTGAGTTGCGAGAGGCTCAGGCACACTTCGAGCAGGTCGCGGAGGTGTACGATCCCGCGCAACACCGCGCGCTGGCGATCCTGTACGGTCAGGACCCCGGCGTCACAGCCCAATCCTGGTCGGCGGCCGCCCTGTGGCTGCTGGGGCGTCCCGACCAGGCCATCGAGCGCAGCCAGGCGGCTGTGGACCTGGCGCAGAAGCTTGACCACCCCTTCAGCCAGGGCTATGCGCTGTACTGCGCCTCCTGGGTGCATCAGATGGTGCGGGATGCCGAAGCGAGCCGGGCACTGGCCGAGGCGTCCATCGCCATCTCCAGCCAACACGGTTTCCCCTTCTGGGTCGCCTACTCGACGATTCAGCACGGCTGGGCGATGGCGGCGCGGGGAGAAGTGGAGCAAGGGATTGCCGAGCTGGATCAGGCTCTGGCTGCCGGCCAGGCCATGGGCGCCGGCATCGGACGGCCCTACTTTGTCGCCATGCTGGCCGAAGCCAGTGGCATGGCCGGCCAGGTCGAGGACGCGCTCACGCAGATCGCCGAGGCGGTCGAGACGGTGGAGGAGAGTGGTGAACGCTGGGCAGAGGCCGAGATCTACCGGCTGAAAGGCGATCTGCTGCTGACCCAATCTGCGGCCAATCAGGCTGAGGCCGAAGCCTGTTACCGGAAGGCGCTCAACGTCGCACGCCGGCAGGGTGCGAAGAGCTTCGAACTGCGCGCTGCGGACAGCCTGGCTCGACTGCGGCAGGGGCTTATGATATGAAAGGAAGAAAGAATGGCCCAACAGAGATTGACCGACGCGTTCATGGCCGACATGCGCAAGGCCGGCGACCCGCTGGCCGACCACACGGTACAAACGCTGTTTGAGGAGGGTGAGGTTGACGCCGTCAACCGCTTACTGGCCAACCTGATCCGCAAGGACCAGATGACGCCGGCTGATCTGCCGCCCGTGGTGCGCGACTACCTGGAGCAGAGCGCGGCCCTCCCGGACTGGGCGGACCCCAAACAGATCAAACAGGGCGAAGAGCTCTTTCGAGACTACGGGCTCATCGCCTTTTCGCTGCTGGGCTGCGCCAGCCTGCCGGCCTGCTACTCCGCCGGCGACGCCGCCAAGGTGCTGTGGCTCACCCAGCAGTTGGAACAGCACGTCACCCGCCGGCTGGTGGAGACGACACAGATGGTCATCGACGTCATGTCGGGGGGTGGTCTCCAGCCAGGAGGCAAGGGCATCCGCGCCGCCCAGAAGGTGCGCCTGATGCACGCCGCTGTCCGCCACCTGATCCTCATGGATCCGGAAGCTGGCGCACCCGGTGCCACGCCGAAGAATTTCGCCGATGTCCTGATCAGCCATCCGTGGAAAACGGAGCAGTGGGGTCTGCCCATCAACCAGTCGGTTATGGCCGGCACGCTCCTGACCTTCTCCTACGTGATCCTGCGCGGCCTGCGGACCTTCGGGGTGGCGCTGAAGCCGGAGCAGGAGGATGCCTACCTCCACACGTGGAACGTGGTCGGGCACGTCATGGGCGTCCGCGACGAGTTCCTCCTGAATGCCATGACCTACGCGGACGCCGAACACGTGTTTAAGACGATCCTGGAACAGAATCGAGCCGAAAGCGCGGAAGCGAAAGCGCTGATGCACGCCCTCCTGGGTTTCATGGAAGGCACCATCAAGCGCAAGGTTCCCCTGGGGAATCTTGTGTACGTCCGTCACATCCCCAAGATGCTGATCCTGGAGTTGATGGGCGAGGACACTGCGCGACTGCTGGGGATCTCCCTGGATTGGCGTGACCGCCTGGCCCAGGTTCCCCTGGCGCTGTGGATGCGGGCGCTGGGCCGCATCGAAGAGGATACCTACGCCGACCTGTCCGCCTCACACCGGCTGGCCGAGTGGCTGTTCCGCCAGATGGCGGCAGAGATGTGGGAACTGCCGCGAGGAGGGGAACGGGACCTGTTCTACATCCCCACCCACTTAGCGACTTCGTGGGGTGTGAGCACGGCGTGATCGACAGACCCTCCGCAGACGCTCAGCCAACGTTCTTGGGTCGTAGTGACGACTT
>JBHHTZ010000573.1:0-3157 GCA_046753605.1 Anaerolineae bacterium | reverse complement strand
GGCGGTGTTGGACGCGGCCACCGGCGAACAGGTTGCGACCATCCCCAAGGCCGGCCCGGTCACGTTCGATGCGTCACGCAATCGCCTGTTCGTCACCCAGCAAGGCGTGTTCATCGTCGATCCCGAGACGTACGCGGTTGTCGGCTCCATCGACGAAACGGTTCGCAAGACGCTCTTTTCCGGGGAGCCGAGCGCGATCTCTGCGCAATACGATGCAGCGCATGACCTGCTGTTTGTGACGATGTCCAACAACTCGCCTGGCTCCAGCTCCAGCACCTGGCTCCAGGTGTACGACGGCGAGACGCTGCAGCGGTTGGACACCCCCATCAAGACAGACAGGCAATTTCTTGCCGGCCTGGCCGTTGATCCCACAACGGATCTGGTCTACGTTGCCAGCTCGTTCCCCACCGGAGATATGGCGGTGTTCACGACGCGTGGCGAGTTGCTCACACGGTTACAGTATCTGTCGGGTCAGCTTTTCGTGGATGCGCGGCAGCAACGCTTGTACGTGACGGGCTGGGATGGGCTTGTGAGTCTTGACACGGCCACTCGCGATGTGGTCGATTATCGCCGGCTGCCCTCAAACGGATACCGCGAGTTCACGACCTTTGACCCTGTCAACGGCCGCTTCTACACGACGCTTTCCAACTCGGCTGATCTGCATATCCTCCTGTCGGAGGTCGGGGAACCGGTGGCCGCACAGGTGGTGGGCCGGCTGCCGGCCAAGCAGATTCGCTACCTGGCCGCTGCGGCTGATGGCGCGCTTCTTGCGGCCAGCGACGATGGCTCCGCGTACCGACAGGCGGATAGCGGATGGCAGTTGATCAGCGGAACCTTACCGCCCCTTGGCTGGCCGGCATTGCACCCGGCGCCCGGCGCGCCGGCAGTGCTGTTCGCTCACCTGCGGCAGCCGGGCAAGGCGTACGGTCTCTTCCGGTCCGAAGATGGCGGGCGGACCTGGCAGCCGGCTGTTCGTGGGCTCAAGGATCTCGACGTGCGCGATCTCGCGCTATCGCCAGGTTTTGCCAACAACCGGACGGCGGTGCTGCTGTCCGGCGAGGAGGGCGTGTTCCGCACGACGGACGGCGGCGACACGTGGCAGCGGGTTTCCGACGTGGCCGGCCAGCACGTTGCGTTGGCATCGGTATCATCGGGGCTGCCCATGTTCCTCGTGCTGGCGCGGGAGCCCGATGTGTATGACAAGACCTTCGTGTACGCGCCGGCCAGCGCCACCGGCGACCTGGAGCAGATCGGGAGCATCCCCTCCCCCATGCTGCCCGGCAGCGATGCCCTGGCCCTGTCGCCGGATTTCACCGAGGATGGGACAGCCATTGCCGGCCTCTACCAGGCCGGCCTGTTCCTGAGCCAGGACTTCGGCCACACCTGGCGTCAACTGCCGCCCCGTCCCCAGGCGTTCAGTGCAGTCTACACGATTCGCTTTTCGCCCGATTTCGCGTCGGACCGGACGGTGTACGCGCTCATGGCGCCGTCCTATTTCGGCCAGGAGGACCGCAGCGTGCTGGTCCGCTCCACCGACGGCGGCGAGACGTGGCAGCGAGCCGTCGATGCGGATCCACTGATTTCGGCGCTGGCGATGGGGCCGGCCGGCGACTTGTGGGTCGGTGATGCGCAAGGCAATGTCCGCTCACTGGACCCCGCGCAACTTGCCTGGGAGATTGCCCGCGAGCCCACGCCCACCCCCGTGCCAACTCCGTCGGAACCGCCGGCCGGCTTCTATCAGCCGGCGGGCGCATTCGCAGAGCTGTGGGCCACGGATCCCGATGTGCGTCAAGCCCTCGGCTGGGCGGCTGAGCCGGAGCCACGCCAGATTTCAGCGGCGTTCCAGCCGTTCGAGGGGGGCGTGATGATCTGGCGGGGCGACACGCAAACGATCTACGTTCTGTATGACGACAATTCTTGGAATGGTTTCGAGGACACCTGGACGCCGGACCAACCTGAACGCGATCCGACCATCCAACCGCCGGAGGGCCGAGAGCAGCCGGTTCGCGGCTTTGGCAAGGTTTGGCGCGAACAGCCGGGCGTGCGGGAGCGACTTGGGTGGGGGTTGCGGTCGGAGGAAGCGTACCAATCGGCTGTCCAGAACTTCGAGCGTGGCACCGTGTTGGGCGTTGGGGCGTCGGTCTTCGTGCTGACGCACGTAGCGGGCGAGCCGGCTACCTGGCTTGAGAGATAGGATCCACCGATTTCTGGTTATTGATGACCGCCTGCCAGCCAGGCTGTGAGGTCGGCCCGCTGGCGGTGAGCCGTCAGGTCGATAGTCAGTGGCGAGATCGACACGACGCGATCGACGAGGAGGGCGTGGATGTCCGAATCGGGCTCCAGCGTGTCAAAGTCCACCCGGCGCTCGTAACCGGTGAAGTTGGGCCGGCCTTCCGCTGGGTTGTCCTCTACCCGAGATTCGAAATAGCGCTGGCGTGACACGCGCGTAACCCTCCAGGGGGTGTCGGGGGTGGCATCCTGGGGGATGTCCACCTTGAGGATGTCGATACCGGCCAGCCAGGGTTGGGCCAGAACGTGCTCCACAAGCCGGCGCGTGATCACCGCTGCGCTGCTGAAATCCACAGCATCTTCGTTCGTCAGGTGATAGGCGATCTCGGTTTCCAGCGACACGGCCAGAGCCGGCACGCTGAGACTGGCTGCCTCGATGGCCGCTCCCACTGTGCCAGAAATCGTGATCCCATCCCCCACGTTTTCGCCGTAGTTGATGCCGGCCACGACCAGGTCCGGCTTTCGAGAGGCGAAAAGCATGATGCCGGCCCGCGTCACCTGGGCCGGCGATGCCTCGAAGGCCAACGCGGGGATTTCCACCCCGTTGACGAGCAGAGTCTCCTCATATCTGGTGCCGGTGCGGCGCAGGAAGTTCCGGCTGGCGCCGGTCTGTTGATCCTTTGGGGCCACGACCAGCACTTCCCCCAGGTCGTAGACGGCAGCCACAGCCGCTATCAGGCCCGGTGAATCGATGCCGTCGTCGTTGGTGATCAGTATGAGCGGTCTGGTTGTCATTCAGGAAGTTGCCCAAATATCCGAGTTGATGTTACGTGTAGTAACCGCTTATGAACTTTGAGAACACAATCCGGTAACGACCCGCCAGCCCATGTCATTCCTCACTCCGCTGGCGCTCCGTTCGGAATGACAT
>JBHHTZ010000572.1:0-3160 GCA_046753605.1 Anaerolineae bacterium | reverse complement strand
AGACAGCCATCGGGCACGATTTGCTCAACTTTACATAGAATGACCAACAGTGTCACTTCATCGGCGGGCGGGCCTGGCAGACACAGTACCCTGACTATTCTCTCAACCTTCGTCATTCGCCAGGCACACTGGCCCCATCGAAAAAGATGCTCAACATCAGTTCAATCGCGTCGCCGGGCGGCCCCAGCTCGCGCTCATGGACGGAGTAGAGGAAGGGATACGCCATACCTAACAGCACCCAGGTGGCCACGCGCGCGTCCATGCTGCGCAACTCGCCACGCTCAATGCCGGCCCTCAGGATCGCTTCAAGCGCCCCGGTGAATCTCTCTCGATAGAGATGGCCGAACTCGGCGCGATCCACCTCACTCAGGTGTGCCATCTCCTGGCTGCTCAGCCGGATGATGGCTCGCTGCTCCGGCGGCTGTTGGAAGATTGACCGCAGAATCCATCCGATTTGCTCTCGCGCGGTAGCGCCCGGCGGCCGTGCTTGCGCCACAATGCCGGCAATGCGATCCAGGTTGGCCGTCAGGATGGCCAGGAGCAACGACTCCTTGTCCTTGAAGTGATAGTACAGCCCGGCTTTGGATACTCCGGCTGCCTCAGCGATCTCACGCATCGAAACTGCGTGGTACCCCAGGGACACAAACAGCCGCGTGGCTTCTTCGATGATACGCTCGCGCAGATTAGCCGGTTCAGAAGATGACATATCGCCTCCGGTCGCCGGCCATCACAGTTGAGCCGGCTGAGCCGAGTCTACACCGCTGGTTCTCTCGTGCTGCGCGACGGTAGCCATCTCCTCGGCACGCCCTTTCAGACCCTGGGCCGACAATGTCAACAGCAGTGCTACCGCCCCAACCAGCAAGTACGCTGCCCCGTAGCCGGCCACACCGCCGCCTTGTGAGGCCGCCACCGCCCCCACCAGCGCGCCGCTCATCAACTGTCCCACGCTGGTAAACAGGGTAATCGCTCCCTGCGCCGCTGCGCGGTCCGACGCCGGCGCTTCGTTGAGCATGATGTAGCGCACCGGCGCACCCAGAAGGGCCGAAAGCCCCAGACCGATGACGCCGCCGGCCGCGATGAATAGCACCAGGTGCGTCGCCAACTGACTCAGCATGACCATGCCCACCGTCAGCAGAGCCGAGCCGGCCAGGATCACCACTTTCGAGCCGAAACGGTCCAGCAGCCGGCCGGCCAGCGGCGAACCGACCGTCATGGCGAGCACCACCGGCATCAGCATGAAACTGGCCGAGGACTCTTTCAGGCCGAGGGCTGCCACTGCCAGCGCCGGCATGAAGACCAGCCCCGCCTCGCCCAGGCCGGCGCCGGCCGAGAACACGCTGGCCAACACCGCCTGGCGGGTGCCAAAAAGGCTCAGCCGAAGCACGGGAGCCGCAGCGCCACGCTCGATGCGCAGGAAGACGGGGAGCAACACCACTGTCACCAGCAAGAAGGGCCACACATCCCGCGAGGCCACGCTCTCCAGGAAGCGCGCCGTATCAATCTGATTGATGCCGTAGGCCAGCGCGGTCAGGAGCGTCGCCAACACAGCCATGCCTTGCCAGTCGAAGGGGGGCCGCTGCTCCAGCCGGCTCGACGGCAGCAAACGCAGGCTCATGACAATGAGCACCACGGCAATGGGCAGGTTGATGAGGAATAGCCACGACCAGCCGAACATCAGCAGGACGCCGCCCAGGATAGGACCGATAATGAAGGCCAGGCCAAATACCGCGCCGATCAACCCCAGGGCGCTCCCCCGTTTCTCCGGTGGGAACGTGTCGCCGATGACCGCGCTGGCCACTGGAAAGATGCCGCCGGCCCCCAACCCCTGCACCGAACGCCCGATCAGCAGAGCGGTGAAGGTGGGAGAGAGCGCCACCAACAGCGAGCCTACGGCGAACAGCGCCACGTCCAGCGTGTATATCGAGCGCCGGCCAAAGTCGTCCGACAGCTTGGCCATCAGGGGCGTGCCGATCAGGTTGAACAACACGTAGATGGTGAAGACCCAGGCGATGGTGCGATCGTTTACACCGAAGGACGCCTGAATGGCCGGCAGTGCCGGCCCCACAATAGCAATGTCGAGGGCGCCCATCAGCACCCCGACAAACAAAACGAGCAAGATTCTGTTACGCGTGCGATTGTCCAAGATATTCATCTGCCTCCATGTTAGTTACCGACCGGTCGGTCAGTCAGTCGGAGGAAGATTATAGCCAATTTGAGCTAATCTGTCAAGTGGAGTTGCCAGGCCGTTAGAGGTCTCGTTTTTGGAACAGGTACACCGCGCCCGTGAGGGCGATGGCCACGTAGAGCAGGGTGTAGGCCACCATGACGTTGCTGGGGGCGCTGACGGCAGCGAAGGGATGGATGCCCAGCGCACGCAAGAAAGAGGGCTCCATCAGGTAGGCCGCCCGCTTCCACATCGCCTCACTGGGCATGAGCAGGCTGATCACAATGCCGATGTTCACCGCCGTTTCGTTGTGCAGCATGGCGCCGATCTGCTCGATCCAGCCGGCGATGAACGCCAACCCGTATAGCATGAACACGACCACCCCGTTGGTCAGGGTAGACAGACGGGCACCCCCCAGGATCGACAGCGTCAGCAATACCAGCCCTTCCACCACCATCAGCGCGATGCCCTGCACGGGATTGGGCGGTGTGTAGCGTGCAATCAGCCACACGATGGCGATCATGCCGAGACTCATCAAGATGGTGAAAACGCTCAGCATGCCGGCCAACCCCAGCCACTTGCCCAGCACCACGTCCCAGCGCCGGAGAGGTTTGCTCACGACAGTGTGGATCGTGCCCGACATGATCTCCCCGGCGATGGTGTCCACGGAGGTGAGAACGGCCAGCATGATCATCAAGAAATTCACCACGTACAGGCCGGCCAGCAGGAAGAAGTCCGTGGCCTCGAAGAGATCGCTGATGTCATTTCCCGAGGCGCGACTGATCTCGCGATGCACGAAGAAGAAGCCCAGGGCGAAAAGCGCCAGAAAGGCCAGCCCCATCAGGGCCACAGCCCACAACAGCCGGCGCTGCCGGGCCTCCAAGAAAGTCAGGCGCGTGATGGTGAGCATACTCATGATTTCAGCCAGAGGTTACGGGATTGGATATTGGGTATTGGGTATTGGGTATTGGATATTGAGTTTCTGCAACTGGAGAA
>JBHHTZ010000571.1:0-3161 GCA_046753605.1 Anaerolineae bacterium | reverse complement strand
GACTCCGTTCGGAATGACATATGAGCGGGCGCCGGCTGAGAAGCAACGCGCTATTGCCGGATTATTTTCTCAAGGTTCATCAGTCGTTCTCCAGACCATGGGAACCACTAAAGTGGTTACTACGGAACCGGCGGTCGCAAGTGAAACGAGTATGACATGCGCCATGTGAGTATTGTAGGAACAGGTCAACTGCCAATCGAAAAGCAATCGGCGGCGCGCCTGCGAGAGCTGGGTGTGCGCGCCACACGCCTGGCCATGCAAGATGCCGGCGTGGATCGCGTAGACGCCCTCTTCGCCGGCAACATGCTGTCGGACGAGCTGCAAGGCCAGAAGCACGTCGCCACACTGATCGCCAGCGAAGCCGGCCTGCACGGCATTGAGGCGTTGCAGGTGCGGGCAGCCACGGCGACCGGAGCCGCGGCGCTGCGCATGGCCTACTTCGCCGTGGCGAGCGGAGAGGCGGAACTGGCGGTGGCCGTCGGCGTCGAGAAGATGAGCACGGCCCCTCCGACCGGCCCCATGGCCAAGTCGCTGGACGCGGAGCGCGAGGTGCCGGCTGGCGCGACCCTGATCTCACAGAACGCTGGATTGATGAACACCTATCTGGAGCGCTACGGCGTGGCGTACGAGCGCTTTGTCAACTTCGCGCTCAACGCGCATCGCAACGCGATGACCAATCCCTACGCCCTCTTTCGGAAAGCGGTTACGCCGGAGAAGGTTCTTGAGTCGCGGGTCGTGAACGCACCCATCCGCCTTTTTGACTGTTCGCCCATCTGTGATGGGGCCGCCGCCGTCGTGCTGGCACCCACCAACGCAGCGCGGGCGTTCACCGATCATCCGGTGCAGGTTCTTGCCAGCGCCGTCGCCATCGACTGGCTGCGAGTCGATGATCGGCCCGACCCGCTGGCGGCCGAGGCGGCGCGCCTCTCGGCGAGGAAAGCTTACGAGCGGGCCGGCATCACCCCCGACGACGTAGACTTCTTCGAGGTTCACGATGCGTTTTCCATCATGGCTTGCCTGCTGCTGGAAGCAGCCGGCTTCGCGGAGCAAGGCGAAGGGTGGCGACTGGCGGCTGACGGAGAAACCTTCCGCGAGGGCCGGCTGCCCATCGCGACCCTGGGCGGGCTGAAGGCGCGCGGCCACCCAATCGGCGCCACCGCACTCTACCAGACTTGCGAAATCGTCCAGCAGTTGACCGGACGCGCCGGCCCCAACCAACTGCCGGACCCTCAAGTCGCGATGCTGCAAAGTGTCGGTGGTGCAGCAGCCACGGTACTGACTCACTTGTTTGGCGTGTAGCCAGTAACTTGACATTGTTAACTTAGCCGCGCGTAGGCCCCCTCCCCCAAAATCTGGGGGAGGGGAGTCCAGTTCCCCCCTCTCCCAGAGTTGGGAGAGGGGGGCTAGGGGGGTGAGGGCCTGCCGGCGGCGTAATCTAACAATGTCGAGGTAATCAGTCAACAGCAATCAGATATTCAGAGGGGTAGAGGCGGCCAACAGAGCCGTCCTACAGGGGAAGGAGATCCACCGATGCTGATTTATCCAGTGCCACTTGCTGAAACCGCCGCCGCATTGCGCAGCGGTGAGCTTGATCTGACCACATACATCGACGAAATTTGCGATCGCATCAACGCCGTCGAGCCGCAGGTGCAGGCGTTGCTACCCGAACCGGGCCGGCGCGCGCGCCTGCGGAGTGAGGCGGCGGCGTTAGAGGCCCGCTTCCCCGAACCAGACCGGCGCCCTCCACTTTTCGGTGTCCTCGTCGGCGTGAAAGACATCTTTCGCGTCGATGGGTTCCCGACGCGCGCCGGCTCGAAGTTCCCGCCTGAGGTCCTGGCCGGCCCGGAGACCGCCTGCGTCACGACCCTGCGCCAGGCCGGCGCCCTGATCCTGGGCAAGACCGTCACCACTGAGTTCGCCTACTTTGAACCCGGCCCGACCCGCAACCCACACAACCTCAGCCACACGCCCGGCGGGTCCAGCAGCGGCTCTGCAGCGGCGGTCGCCGCCGGCCTGTGCCCCCTGGCCACCGGCACGCAGACCATCGGCTCGGTGATCAGGCCGGCTGCTTTCTGTGGCATCGTCGGCTTCAAGCCCAGTTGTGGCCGCATCCCGCTGGATGGCCTGATCCTCTTCTCCGAATCGGCTGACCACATCGGCCTGTTCACCCAGGACGTGGCCGGCATGGAACTGGCTGCCTCGGTTGCCTGTCTGAACTGGCAGCCTGTTTCGACGAGCAACCAATCCGGCCGGCGACCGGTGGTGGGAGTGCCAGAAGGACCCTACCTGGCCCAGGCGTCGGCCGAGGCGCGGGCCGCCTTCGAGGGACAACTGGCGCAGCTCGAACAGGCCGGCTACATCGTACGAACGGTGGGCATGTTTGAGGACATCGAGCTCATCAACCGCCGGCACCGGCGCATGATCGCCGCTGAGATGGCGCAGGTCCATGCGGAGTGGTTCCGGCAGTACGAAGCGCTCTATCGGCCGCGAACGGCCGAAATCATCCGCGACGGACGGACGGTCAGCGCCGAGGAACTGGCTGCGGCGCGCGCCGGGCGCGGCGTGCTTCGCGATAAGCTACATGCGCGCATGGAGCAGGCCGGCATCGACCTGTGGGTCAGTCCCGCTGCTCCCGGCCCCGCCCCGGAGGGCATCCACGCCACCGGCGACCCGGCCATGAACCTGCCGTGGACCTACGCCGGCCTGCCTTCCGTCACCGTGCCGGCCGGCCGTGCCGAGAACGGCCTGCCCCTGGGGCTGCAATGCGTGGCGCCTTTCATGGCCGACGAGCAACTCCTGGCATGGGCTGCGCCGCTGGCCGATGTGTTGGAGCAGGCGCTGTAAGGAAGCACATGGACGGCCGAGGCGATCCTGGACGCAATTCCAGCCGGCGAGAGCGAGAAATGATCACAGCCGTAACCATTGCCGAACCTGTGGCGGCGTGGCTCCAGACGGAGCCGCGCCGCCTGCGTGTTCACTCGGTGTTTCCGCAGGCCATCAACCTGGTGGGCGATGCCGGTCAGTTTCTGACACTTCTCGCTCAGGACGCCGACGACGGCCCGTTCACTCTGCGGCTCGCCTGCCCTCGCCTGCCCAATGTGCCGGCAGTCACCACCGGCCGCGCCGCTCACGGGACCATCTTCCTCGGACCTCTCGTTATC
>JBHHTZ010000570.1:0-3167 GCA_046753605.1 Anaerolineae bacterium | reverse complement strand
GCGCCCGCACGGGCATGACCCTTCGGCAAGCTCAGGGCAGGCGTGCCCGTGCTACTGGATGATGGCAGATTGTGCTCGCGAAACTTCACCAATGCTGGCCGAGCCGGCAGGCGAACCCGACAACAACTGGAGGTGAATTGTGTTCAACACGGCATTGGCCGAGGAGGAATTGTTGTGACAATCGCTGATCCGCGCATCGAAGAGGGACTACGGCAAGGATTCAAGTACCTCAACCGATTCATGCTGCTGATGTGGCGACTGGGGTTGGGGTCGTGGATCAACTTCTGGCCCGACGTGGGCGGTCGCATCATGGTGATCATCCACACTGGCCGCAAGACGGGCATCAGGCGGCATACGCCGGTGAACTACGCCGTCGTGGATGGTGAAATCTACTGCACCGCCGGCTTCGGAGCCATCTCTGACTGGTATCGCAACATCATGGCCAACCCCCAGGTGGAAGTGTGGTTGCCGGACGGTTGGTGGGCCGGCATGGCTGAAGACATCACAGACTCGGAGGAGCGGACGGCGCTCCTTAGACAAGTGTTGATCGCCAGCGGCTTTGCCGCCCCCGCTGCCGGCGTCTACCCTAAGAGGATGACCGACCAGGAATTGGAAGCAGCGACTGCCAATTACCGGCTGATACACATCCACCGCACCGAAGCCCGCACCGGCGCCGGCGGCCCGGGCGATCTCGCCTGGGTGTGGCCACTTGCTGCGATGAGCATGCTGCCGCTGCTTTGGAGGAGGGCACGCAAGAATGTATGATACCGTCGCCAGGCGACAACGCCTCACGACCTTCCGCGATCGAGCGGCTTGTAGCCGACATGGGAACGGTGTACAATTGGAGACAGGTGTGAACTCGAATGTCTTTGGGAGATAGTTCGATACGAGACACATGGGCCAGACACGTCGGGCCTCGATTCTGAGTGAAGCGGAGCAGCTTCGGTGCGCGCATCGTTAACTTTCGGCCGAGTCTTCGGCATTCCCATTGGGGCGCACTCCAGTTGGTTCCTGGTGGCGGCCCTGGTCACCTGGTCTCTCGCCAGCGGCTACTTTCCGCAGGAGTACCCTGGCTGGGCAACGGCAACCTACTGGCTGGTCGGTATTGTCACCGCTGTGCTTTTCTTCGCCTCAGTCCTGATTCACGAGCTAGGACACTCGGTGGTTGCCCTGCGCGAGGGCGTGCCGGTGCGCAGCATCGTCCTGTTCATCTTCGGCGGCGTAGCCCAGATCGAGCGCGAGCCCCCCACAGCCGGCGCTGAGTTCCGCATCGCCATCGCCGGCCCGCTTACCAGCTTCGCCCTGGCCGGCATTTTCGGCCTGCTGGGCCGGGTCGCCGCAGTCAGCCCGGTTTCGGCTGCGCCGGCGGTATACCTGGGCCGAATCAACCTGATGTTGGCCTTGTTCAACCTGATTCCTGGCTTCCCACTGGATGGTGGACGCGTGCTGCGCGCCGTGCTCTGGCAGTATGCCGGCAGCTTTCGCCAGGCGACCCGCCGGGCGACCAGCGTCGGGCAAGGTGTGGCTTTCCTCTTCATCCTGTTTGGCGTGGGGCAGATGTTCTTTGGTCAGTTCCTGAACGGTCTGTGGATCGCCTTCATCGGTTGGTTTCTAAACAATGCCTCCGACGCCACCAGGCAGCAGGCGACGTTGCAGGAGTCGCTGGCCGGCGTCACCGTCCGCGATGTGATGACCCGCGAGTGCCCCACCATATCCGGGGAGCTGAGGCTGGATAGCCTGGTGAACCAGCATATCCTGGGCTCGGCCCGGCGCTGCTTCTTCGTTGCCGAAGAGGGTGGCTTGCGGGGCCTGATTACCTTGCACAACATCAAATCCGTACCTCAAGACCGCTGGGATGAGGTCACAGCCGGCCAGATCATGACCCCCGTCAACGCCCTCCTCTGGGCGCGGCCGGACGAGGACGTGCTGGCCCTGCTCCGGCGGATGGACCAGGCCGACGTGAACCAGGTGCCCGTCGTGGAAAGTGGGCGGCTGGCGGGCATGATCACGCGCGAGAACTTGCTGCGTTACATTCGGCTGCGGAGTGAGTTGGGAATATAACGTGAAACGTGAGCCAGAACATTCTCGACGACGAGACACCCAGGCAGTTGATGGATACCCCTACCTCGACTACGCAAGAAGGCACGCAACCCGGACGCGAGAGTGAGACGTTCCGGCAGCACCTGGAGCGCCTGCGCATCTTGCGAGAGATGGATCGCGCCATTCTGGAGGCGCATTCCCTCGAGGAAATCGCCCGGGTCGCCCTGCAGCAACTTCGCCGGCTGGTCCCTTGCCGGCGGGCCAGCGTCGCCGTGTTCGATCCAGACGTCACCGAAGCCACCCTCATCGCTGTGCAGACCGATAGCGACACCGAAGCGGGGCCGGGCACGCGTTTGTCGCTGTTCTTCGAGCACGTGGTGAAGGGTTGATATGTAACTTTTCGTCCCTCACTGCATCTAACCCCTGTAGAACGTAACAAGGAATTGGATATTGGGTATTGGGTATTGGATATTGGGTATTGCCTCATTACAATATCCAATACCCAATACCCAATACCCAATCCCCAAGACCTGGCAACAGGAGGATCGAATGTCATTGATTCCAGAGAAAGAACGCCGGCTGGTGGCCGAGGATTTGGAAGCGGAACTCAGCCGGCGGGTGAAACTGCTGGTGTTTACCCAGGAGTTTGAGTGCGATTTCTGCAAGGAAACCCACCAACTCGTTGAGGAGTTGTCGGAGCTGTCGGACAACCTGACGATGGAGGTATACGACTTCGTGGCGGACGAAGACGTGGCGGCCAAATACGGCGTGGACAAGATTCCGGCCATCGTCATACTCGACGAGGATGGGGAGGATGCCGGCATCCGTTTCTACGGTATCCCGTCGGGCTATGAGTTCGCGTCACTGCTCGAAGCCATCAAGCTGGTCGGCAGTGGCAACCTCCATCTCAGCGCCAACACGCTGGACATGGTGAAGACCATTCAGGAGCCGGTACACATCCAGGTCTTCGTCACGCCCACCTGCCCCTACTGCCCGCGTGCCGTGGTGCTGGCCCATCAACTGGCCTACGCCAGTCCCTGGATCACCGCTGACATGGTGGAGGCCACGGAGTTTCCTCACCTATCCATCAAATACAACGTGATGGGTGTGCCGCGCACGGTCATCAA
>JBHHTZ010000569.1:0-3167 GCA_046753605.1 Anaerolineae bacterium | reverse complement strand
AGATGCTTCCATATAGCTTCCCCTAGCTGGACTGCGTACGGTGAAGAGCCATAAGTTGTTGATATATAGAACCAATTGCCCGTAAATCCCTTTGTAGCACCAGACTACGAATCTGGGGGTCGCACGTTCGAATCGTGCCGGGCGCGCTTTTGTCCGCTGTAAATCCGCTACGTTCCACGTTGCCGGCTTTAGCGGAATCCGATTGCAAGGGTCCTGTGTCAGTTGTGGGGTCAGTAGCGCTGGCGTCGAGGCGTCTTACTGCCTCCATCTGGTGATCAGGGCTCGGGTGCGCATAATGGAGGGTCATGTCGATGCCCTTGTGGCCCAACAGCTCCTGGACAGTACGCAAATCAACGCCCTTCATTTGATCGCCCTGGTGTCGCTTCTCACCACCATGGGACCCCGTGTTATTCACGAGCATTCCCCCCCGACTCCGGGGTCGTGGCCGCTACGGCCTTGTGCCTAACTTGCCGTCATGTGTCCAGTCCTGACCATTGTGCTCTTGCATCCTCCCTTGGCTCGACCTCGGCGTAAGTCCTCGATGTTCGGTACGGGGTTTATCCATCGTCCTGATCGGAGATCGTCGGTCTACGGCCGTTTATGGGCGTCGTTTTGTGGCGCGCCATGGTCTGGCGAGGGCATGCGCGGCTTTTGGCGGTGTCGGTACGACTCTCCCTCGATGACGAGGTCGTAGGAACGCGACGTGAATCGATCGATGGCGGCCTGGGCGCGCAGCGGGTCGGCAAATAGTGCGTGCCATTCGTCAGGGCCACGATTAGAAGTAATCACGGTTGTGCCGGCACGGTGCCGCTGGACGAAGATCTCAAAGGTATCGCGGCTTTCGTCGCTGTCTAGCTGGTCGAGGGCAAAATCGTCGATTATGAGGACGTCCGGTGTAATCAGTTTTCGCATCTCAGCCTCATAGGAATTGTCCAAGCGCGCGTGCATGAGAGTCTTGAGCATACGGTCGGCTCGTATGGCGAGCACCGAGATTCCACGCCGGCAGGCGATGTGACCAAGCGCGTGGGCGATGAAGGTTTTGCCGACACCGACCTCGCCGACGATGGTGACGTTGTTACGTGCCTCGACGAAGCGAAGCGTGGCCAGCTCTGAGAGCAGCTCACGGTCGTAGCTGACGTTTGCAGTCTCGTCCCAGGTCTCTAGCTGCATGGTGGGGTCGAGGTGACCACGCTCGGCACGCAGCCTCACGGCGTTGGACTGACGGCGCGAGACCTCGTCGCTTAGCACCGTAAGTAGGAAGTCCTGGTGTGGGATCTTGCTTTGCCGTGCCATCGTGAGGCGCTCCGGCAGAGTATCGAGCATCCGCGAGAGGCGCAGGTTGCGCAGCATGGTCTTGAGATCCTTGGATATGACATCACTCATTTCTGGTCTCCTCCATCGTTGTCTTGGTTGCGTTGTTTAAGCGGCAAAGCGTATTGAGATGGCTCGCGTAGGTAGCGGGCGATCGGGATCACCTGGGCACGCGGCTTAGGCTTGGTCTTGGGCTTGAGGGCCTGCTCGAGCATGCGACGTAGCCGGGTGACATCGAGCATGTCCATGGCCAGAGCCATCTCGCAGAGCTCCTCGACGCGCTCGGCTCCGTATTTGCGCACCAGAGAAAGCACGGCGTATACCTGACGCATACGCGTCCAGGGCAGCGGGCCTGCGAGCAGCTGCTGGGCATACTTGCCGATGGCCGGGCCGTGCTTGGCAGCCTCGCGCCCGAGGTACTCGACATCTCGCATGGCATAGGGCCGCTTGTCGTCGGGAAAATCGGTGGTGTCGACCGACTTCTTGCCGGGCGCGACTCGCGGGTGGACTTTGACCACACGGCCGCCGCGGTCGTAGAAGCGCACGGTACGCGAATCGGCACGAGCGCGCAGCCGTTGTCCGCAGTAGGTGGTGGGTAACGTGTAGAGAGACTTGGCTACCGCAGCGAAGTGATCGCGGCCCACCTTGGGCTCATGCCAAGTTGGAATATCGAACGGCTCGGTGGGTGCCTCAGCAAGCCGCGGTCTTTCGTCGGTTTCGAAGTGCTCCTTGGGCATGCGGCCGGTCGTGGTGTGGCGGCGCAGCCCGTACTCCTGGCTCGACCAGGTAAGGGCACGGTCTCTGGCCTGCTCGAGCGTCGTGATCGTCTCGCCGCCGAAGCAGTCATCACGCACGTCGCGCACGGCTCTCTCGCATCTCGCCTTGTCCGTCGGTTTCCTGACCCGGGCCGGGTCGATGTAGAAGCCACGTGCCTGACTATACTCGAGGAAGCTCTGGTTGATCGTTGGGTTTAAGGGATCGGCCTTGGTTACGATGGCCGAAGTGTTATCTGGGATAATGACCTCGAAGACGCCATCGTAGAAATCCCAGGCAGCCTCGCACGCTTCGATGGCCGACTCGGTTGTCTCGCTCATACAGGGGTACACGAAGCGGTAGCGCGAGAGCACGGGGGTAAAGATCCACGCCCGCATCCGTCGGCGACGACCCGAAGCGTCGGGCTCCAGGCTCACGACCCAGCCCACGTCGACTTGGATCTCCTTGCCGGGCTCACCGTCTGCCACCGGTACGGTGACCGCACGACGCCCATATCCGAGCTCGGCCGTGGCAAACCGGTGCAGCGTCGCATACGGGATCGTGTCGCCGCGGCGGCGCACCAGGCGGCGGATCTTGCTTAGCCGCACGCGGTCTTTGAGCTTGTCCTTGATGAGCTCGCGGTGCTTCTGGCACAGTGCCCAGCCATCACCGCGCGGTCGCTGAGGGTGGGGCCGCACCTCGGCCATGAGCTTGGCAACCATTTCCTCGCCGAGCCTGTCGGCGTCGCGGCCGGGCTGCAGTCCCAGCTTCTCGGCCGCGCCCACGTAGCGCCGCACGGTCTTGGGATCACAGCCGAGGCGGGCCGCGACGCGCTTTTTGGGTACGCCGGCCAGCCACTGGCGCACGATCTCGTGAACTTCCATCATCGTAACCTCCCGAAAAGCCATTCTCTCCCCTCCTCCAGGCGCGCCCTGGGGCGCCGCTTGAGGGAAGAGTCCTAGCCGAGTGTGGCTACGACCGCAGAGTCAGGGGGGGGGAATGCTGCTGACTAAAACTCAGCTCAGGGGGGGAATGGTAGTGAATAACTTACCGGGCCGGGGTCCCTTGCTCGTGAGAATCAACACTTAAGGCCAGACACGAGG
>JBHHTZ010000568.1:0-3174 GCA_046753605.1 Anaerolineae bacterium | reverse complement strand
TCCCCACAACTTGCCAATTGCCCCAGTTTCCGCTACTCTTGAAGTAGCAACCTCCAGCTTTCCACATACACGAAAGGATTGTCAGACGATGAAGTTTGCACAGAGGATGAGCCGGCTTGGCACAGAGACCGCCTTCGAGGTACTGGCGCGTGCCAAGGCCCTGGAAGCTCAAGGACGAGACGTTATCCACCTGGAGATCGGCGAGCCCGATTTCGACACGCCGGCCCACATCGTGGAAGCCGCCGTGCGCGCCCTGCACGAGGGCCACACCCACTACACGCCGGCTGCCGGCGTCCCCGCGCTGCGCCAGACCATCGCCCGCCACATCTCGGAGAGCCGGGGCATCGACGCCCGGCCCGAACACGTGGTGGTCACGCCGGGCGCCAAGCCGATCATGTTCTTCACCCTCCTGGCCCTGGCCCAGGCCGGCGATGAGGTGATCTACCCCAACCCCGGTTTCCCGATCTACGAATCGATGATCAACTTCGTGGGTGCCACGCCGGTGCCCCTGCCCCTGCGCGAGGAGCGGGATTTCCGCTTCGACGCCGACGAGTTCCGCTCCCTGGTCAGCGATCGCACCAGGCTCATCATCCTGAACTCGCCCCAGAACCCGACGGGCGGCGTGCTGACCCGCGAAGACCTGCAGGCCGTGGCCGATGTGGCCCGCGAGCGTGGCATTATGGTGCTGTCCGACGAGGTGTACGAGCAGATTCTGTACGCGGGCGAGCACGTCAGCATCGCCTCACTGCCGGACATGCAGGAGCTGACGATCTTGCTGGACGGCTACTCCAAGACGTACGCCATGACCGGCTGGCGGCTGGGCTACGGGGTGATGCCAACCGCCCTGGCCGAGCAGGTGACGAAGCTGATGGTGAACTCCAACTCCTGCACAGCGGCTTTCACCCAGCAGGCCGGCATCGCGGCCCTCACCGGCCCAACGGATGAGGTGCGGGCCATGGTGCGGGCCTTCCGCGAGCGGCGGGACGTGATTGTGAACGGGCTGAACCAGATTCCTGGCATCCGCTGCGTGATGCCGGCCGGCGCTTTCTACGCCTTCCCCAACGTCACCGGCACGGGGGTGGGGTCACGGGAACTGGCGGACCGGTTGCTGAACGAGGCCGGCGTGGCCACATTGGCCGGCGAGTCTTTTGGGGCGTATGGGGCCGGCTACCTGCGCCTGAGCTACGCGAATTCGGTGGAGAACATCCGGGCGGCGCTGGAGCGGATTGGGGAGGTGGTGGCCGGTGTGTAGGAGCGGCCATCGGATTGTCATCGACGTAGCGGATTAGCGGAGATCGGATGGCCGGCTGGGTTTGGTGTTGGAATGTTCAGGCCGGCCTCCATTTTGTAATGGCTTCCCCCTGCGATTGTTGATTTTTCAGGCGGTCTTGGATATACTATCGGTGTGGATGGGAGTCTACGTACTCACTGTCCGGGGTTGGTGCAAGCGTGCCAGACGGAACGAAATTCCGCCTAACATGCCGATTTGGAGCAGAAAACGGAACGCCGGCCGTATAGCACGCAATTGGTATACTGGGCGGAAAACAGGACGTCTTACGCGCCCTCTCGGGAACTAGACTGCCGAGTTTCCATCCATTAAGTATTGGGCGGCGATATGGAGGCCAGATGTAATGAAGCCAAAGTTGACACTCGAGACGCTTAAGACAGAAGCGCGGAGATTCGCCGAAACCGCGTCAACACATCAGGATCCCACATTATTTGGTGTGACTGATGGGAAGGCTGTTGGCACTTATTTCGAGCATAAGCTTCGCTCCTATCTTCGTGAAAGACATGAATTTGAAGAAGGAAGCTCTGCAAGTGGTATAGACTTTCCTGGCCTTGAAGTCGACATGAAGGTAACAAGCGTGAAGCAACCACAATCATCGTGCCCATTCAAATCAGCACGACAAAAGATTTACGGTCTTGGCTATTCTCTGCTTGTCTTTGTATATGAAAAGACAGACGATCCCCAAACATCCACCGGGAATCTAAGCATTTTACACACGATTTTTGTCAGCAAGGAGCGAACGGCAGATTTTCAAACGACAATGGGTCTTCGCCAAATCCTCGATAATCAAGGCAATAGGGATGACATCTTAGCTTTCCTGGAAGAGCGAAGACTTCCAGTAGACGAAATCGGAGCGTCAGCACTTGCCGACGAGATTCTCGTTAATCCTCCAGAAGTCGGGTATCTTACCGTCTCGAATGCCCTTCAATGGCGGCTTCAGTACAGTCGAGTGATCTCGATGGCCGGTTCAGCCGCAGGGGTCGAGAGGTTGAAATAGCAATGAGCGATCAGAAACAGCGCAAAGTTGAATTTGGAGATTTTCAAACCCCCATCAACCTGGCCCAGGGAGTTTGCGCCCTCGTTGCACAGACCGGGTTTCGCCCCGCTTCTATTCTTGAGCCGACATGCGGGACCGGTTCATTTCTCCAAGCCAGCTTAGAGACGTTTCCAGATTCGCTGTATGTTCTGGGTTTCGAGATTAATCCGGAGTACGTAGAACGCGCTCACAGCGCAGTTGCATCGGTTGTACCATCCCACACACATGTCGAAATCCACCAGTCTGATTTTTTCCTTACCGACTGGTCCAAGGTAATTGAAAAATCACCTGAACCAATTCTTGTTATAGGCAATCCGCCGTGGGTCACGAATGCAGAATTAAGCGCTCTAGGCAGCAACAACGTTCCGACAAAATCGAATCTTGACAACCTTCGCGGCATTGATGCACTCACCGGAAAAAGCAATTTCGACATTTCAGAGTGGATGCTCCGAAAAAACCTCGAATGGCTTAATGGTAAGAATGGCTTGCTTGCCATGCTGTGCAAGACAACGGTGGCCCGCAAAGTCCTTGGTTATGCCTGGCAAAACGGGTTAACAGTTGCATCAGCATCTCTTTATTACCTGGACGCGCAACAATACTTTGGAGCTGCAGTTGATGCATGCCTTCTTTTGATTCAAACCCATCCAGCAGGCCAAAGCAGGGAGTGTAAAGTCTATAACTCGCTTCATCCTAGGCTATCTGCTGGCGTATTTGGTTTGCGAGATGGAAGGCTTACAGCCGATATCGACTTGTACGAGAAGTGGAAAGGCCTGGTCGGGGCCGGGCTGAAAGGCTGGCGATCGGGAATAAAGCACGATTCTAGCAAAGTATTTGAACTACGTCCGGACAG
>JBHHTZ010000567.1:0-3184 GCA_046753605.1 Anaerolineae bacterium | reverse complement strand
AAACGTCCCGATCCTCGTCAGCATCTCCTGGGCCAGCAGTCGGTAGGCAACAGCTCCCACAGAGTGAGGCGCATAGGTCAGGACGGTCTCGCCATAGCTGGGAGCTTCGCTCAAACGAATGCTGCGCGGGATGATGGTGTTGAAGCATTGATCGGGAAAGTGCTGGCGCACCTCTTCTACAACCTGTCGGGACAGGTTTGTGCGCGCGTCGTGCATGGTCATCACCAGCCCGGCCAGCCGCAACTGGGGGTTCAAATGGCGGCGGACCATGTCGATGGTGCGCATCAGGAGCGATAGACCTTCCAGGGCCAGGTATTCACATTGTACGGGAACAAGCACCGCGCCGGCTGCGCTCAGGGCATTCACAGTGAGCAGCCCCAGGCTGGGCGGGCAGTCGATCAGAACAACGTCGAAGCCGTCGAGCCAGCCCTCCAGGGCGCGCCTCAGCCGGCGTTCGCGGTTGATCATGGCCACCAACTCGACCTCCGCGCCGGCCAACTCGGATGACGCCGGCACGAGTTGCAGGCCCGGTTGGCTGGTTGGGTACGCAATTTCGCTCAGCGGACGCTCACCGACGATTGCGTCGTAGATTGACCCACGCAGATCACGGCTGTTGAACCCCAGGGAGCTGGTCGCATTGGACTGCGGGTCTATATCGACCAGTAAGACGCGCTGCTCAAAGGATGCCAGAGCGGCGCCCAGATTCACAGCGGTTGTCGTCTTGCCGACACCGCCCTTTTGATTCGCAACAGCGTAGACTTCACTCATGGCGGAAGTTTGCGGGTGCGACCATGGCGAAGCCTGCGCTCCACCTGGTCTCTGGTGGGAATGCCATGCACTCCCGGTCCTTCGATGGACAGGGACGCAGTAGCATTCGCGAAGCGGGTTGCCTGGTGCGGGTCATCGGTCTCGCGGAGTCGAATCAGGAAGGCGGCCGCAAACACGTCGCCGGCTCCGGTCGGATCGACCTCTGCGGCCTCGAAGGCCGGGTAGTCCGTCCGGCTGCCCTCCACAAACAGGCTCGCGCCGCCTGTGCCGCGAGTCACAACCATGAGTCGAGCCAGACCGGCGAAGCGATGGATCTCGTCCGGCATGTGGGCGACGTCCTCTACACTAAACACCAGCACATCGGCGCGGCGCAGGATATTCTCTGCCCCGTGCCAGCGTCGAGGCTGCACGTGCCCGGTCTCATTCCACTGCCGCATCCACCCTTGTGGCGTCACACCAATCAGCGAGCGACTGTCGAACACATCGATCATCTGATCAGGAATCTCGTTGACCAGAGGGCCCAAATGGATGATGGGGCTGTGCCGCCAGGCGGCCGGCACGGCTGCCGGCTCGATAGGCGCTGCTACGTCGTGAACAAACTGCTCGCGGCGCCCGTCGGGGTAGATATTCTCGAAGGTCGTGGTTTGACCGGCGGGGATTCGTGCTACGTCGATGCCGGCCAAAAGATGACCTGGATCAAAGCCGGAATCAAAGCTCGTGACAATGCCAACAGACAGGCCCAGATTCCGGGCCGTCACCGCAGCGTAGGTGACTGTGCCACCGATGGTGTAGCCGTCTGGAGTGAGGTCTTTCGTGATGTGACCGATAACCAGGTAGCCAGGGGGCATGCGTGTCCTCTCACCCGTTGAATCCCTTTCGGCAGCGCTGAGGTGTCAATGCTGCGGACGAATGGTCACCTTGCGATCCTCGCCCTGGCCAACGCTCAGGGTCGTCACACCGGGCTCATCCTGCAATGTCACGTGAATGATGCGTCGCTCGTTGGCCGGCATCGGCTCAAGCGATATAGGCCGACCGCTCTGGCGAACGCGATCAGCCATGCGCTGGGCGAGTTCGCCCAGGGAATCCTCCCGGCGTTGGCGATATCCACCCACGTCGACGACAACGTTGGTCCACTCATGGGTTTGCCGGCTGACAATCTGGCGAACGATGTACTGGAGCGCCTGCAAGGTGGAGCCGCGCGACCCAATCAGTACGCCCAGGTCATCGCCCAGAGCATCAATGATAATCGGGCTTTCGGCGGTCCCCTGGCCACGCTCGCGGAACTGGATAGTGGCCGGCACGCCGATTCGCCGGATCAGTTCTCGGACCGCTTCGATGGCGATGTCGGCAGCGTCAATCTCGATCTCAGGCGCGACAGTTGGCACTACATCCGGCGCCGGCTCGGAAACCTCATCTGCGACCGGTTCCGCGACAACTTCAGCCACGGGGGTAGGCTCGGCCGGCGCAGGTTCCGGCTCAGGCTCAGGCTGGCGGGCGCGTGGCCGGCGAAACCGCAATCGCACCCGGGCGTCTTCCGCTCCAATGAGCCCCAGGATGCCGCGACTGCCCTCGCTCAGGACTTCGATCTTCACATCGTCCCGGGTCACACCCAACTGGATGAGACCCTTCTGAATCGCTTCCGACACGCTGGGCGCCCGGATTTCAACTTTATCGACGTCGCTTGCGTTGTTTGTCATCAGTTTTCTTTCCTCGCGCCTTTCCGTCGCCCGATGCGTCGGCTGTTGCCGTTGCCAGGGCTGGCTCCCGCAGATCGGTCCACTTGTTGATGGCTACTTGCTGCGCAACACTGACGACGTTGAACACCAGGTAGTACAGAACCAACCCCGCCGGCAGTTTTATGAACACAAAGGCAAAAATGAGCGGCGTGAACTGCATCATCTTCTGCATGGATTCCTGTTGAGGATCAGCGCTGGGTGGCGTGAGCAAGCGTTGATACAGGAACTGCGATATGACCATGAGGGCGATGAGGATATACGGCATGCCCTCCGGATCTGCCAGGCTCTTGAGCCACAGAAACCTGTGTCCAAACGCTGGATCGGTTTGAGCCAGGTTGAGAATGGCCCGGTACAATCCCCACAGGATAGGCAACTGGATAACGAGGGGCAGGCAGCCCCCAAGAGGATTCACACCGTGCTCGCGGTAGAGCTTCATCTGCTCCTGAGCGAGCTTCTCCTTGTCGTCCTTGTATTCTTTCTGCAACTGCTTCATCAGGGGCTGGACTCGCTGCATCGCCCGCGATGACTTGAGTTGCTGGATTGACAGCGGAAGGGTCACCATCTTGACAACAATGCCAAAGACGATGATGGCGACACCGTAGCTGCCAAAGAGGCTGTACATGTACTGCAAGATTTGTACAGCCGGCTGAACAATCAGACTATTGAAATATGCGCCCAAA
>JBHHTZ010000566.1:0-3192 GCA_046753605.1 Anaerolineae bacterium | reverse complement strand
GTTGGCCGGCTGGAAGTCGGTCAGTTCGTCTCTGCCTCGTTGTAGACGCTGGAGAATCTCGTCGCTACTCACAGTCATACAATCGCGATCCGGGATGCGGGTTACGGGATGCGGGTTACGGGATACGGTATGCGTGAGAGGACAGTCGACTCGCATCTCGTATCTCGTATCCCACATCTCGCATCACGGATCCCGCATCTCGCATCTCGCATCACGGATCGACGGGGTCCCCCACCATTTCCAGGTACCAGAAAGTCATGTTGGCAACCTTGCCATCGGTGTTCTCGCGCAGCTTCCAGGTGGCCAACCACCGCTGTTGGCTCCCCTGGCGCAGCGTTACCGTCGCCTCCAACGTGTTGCCAACCGGGTGAGACGGGATGCTGATGTCACGGACTTCTCCATCCTCGTACCAGGCCAGCAGCGCCTCTTCGGGATACCACAGGAAGTACTCGTCCTGACGGCTCGGAACGCTGTTGGGCCGGCCAAAACAGAACGTCAGGTAGTAGTCCTCTTGCACCAGACTTGTCCCGGCATCGTTCCAGCGGTAGATTGTAGCATAGCACAGTTGACTGCGGAAATACCAGAAAGGTTGCGCCGGACGTGTCTTGACTGTGACCCTCTCAATTGGCCCGGTCTCAGTCTCGTTCCCTTCTTCGTCGGTGCGCGTCTCGCGCTTCACATCGACGCCGGCATCGCCCCACAGCGGCCCGCCGACTGTCTCGCCGGCCAGGGGGGTGGTCATGAGCCGGTAGCCCTGTTGCTTGTTCACCCACTCGAAGATGGACACGTAGGTGGGGAAGCCATAGCCTGAATAGCCACGAAAAACCAGCTCATCGTAAGTATCGCCGTCGGCGTCATAGACCTGGATCATCTGGGACCAGTCGCCGGCGCGCTCGCTGAGGAAGCCCTTGCCGTCTTCGCGCGGGAGCAGGTGGTAGGGCACGTAGGCCGCCGGCCGGTAGGGAATCGGTGTGGCGATATTGCTGGGGTCTCGGTCAGGCTGCGGGTCATAGACGACGGCTCCCAGCGGGCCGCCGTATGGGCCGTTGCCGGAGTTGTACTGGTAGACCGCCAGACACTCCTTCTCGCTGTCTCGGTCGATGTTGATGGATTCAACGTGACGCAATGACCACGTGTCGGGCAGGAGTTGCGGGAAAGCATCCTCGAATTGCGGACACTCCGGCTCACCTTCGTCACCTTGACCGGTGGCCTGGAGCACACCCCCGAGCAGGTCTTGCAGGTCAACGATGTCCGGAATGCAAATAGGGCCAAAGCAGCGCCCCCCCATCAACGCCACGATCACGATCACGACGACGATGATCACCACCAGGCGAAGCACGCCACCGAAAAGCTGAGTGAGCAAGTCAATCAGAAACAGCTCACGTATGATGTTGCCGATGTTTCCCATCACTCACTCTCCTTGACTGCGCCGGCGGACGTCGTAGAGTCTGGAGACGGTTGAAAACGCGATGGCAGAGACACCACTTACTCGCGTTGAAGCGACGACACCAAAGGTTGAAGTTCATCCAGGAACTGAGTGCAACGAGTCAATTGAGACTCAACATACTCCCGCTCAAAAGCGATCAGGGCCACGTAATCCCCTTCCTGGCGATCCTCAAAGAGATGGTCGTAGAGTTTCCCCCACTCCACATCCAACAACCCAGTCTTGATGAATTCACGATGAAAAGAGGCCCGAACCCCCGAATGTTTCTTGAAGGACAGACCGCGGTCAAGTAGTGCCGCACTAGCCGCATAGAACACGGCATAATAGAGACGGTTCACAGCGAAAGTGTGAGATCCTGCTTCAAGTTCACGCTCCGCAGAAGCCAGGCTCTCTTCAGCCTTTGACCACCAGTAGCGAGTCACTTCAGCACGCTGTTCCTCCGGGTTCAAAGTGGGACTCCTTCCTTCAGGACTCCTTCTCGCAAGGGTAAGACTGAGATAGCCCCCGCCTCCCAGGAGTCGCGATCAATTACCAGGGTGCTGAAATTTGTGTCATAGTGCAAGTTGACTTCAAAGACCACGTCGGTGATCTCATGGCGTGCGGGACGTGAGAGAGGCTTCTTTGTCAGGATCAGTAAATCGACGTCGGATTCTTCGTCCGCCTCGCCGCGCGCGACAGACCCATATAGCATCATGGTCTCAATGTCGAACTCGCTGAACAGCCGCCACCGTAGTTCGGCCAAAGCCTGAGACTGGTTCGGTGTGAGAACTACCTTGTCGAGTTGTTTCATAGTCTTTCCCCCCGTTCTTCCTGGCAAGCCTGTAGTGAGGCTTACTGGATGGTGATACGTACCTGGAAGGTGTCCTGTGGTTCCACGCCCTCCTCCCACGATCTCACATAGATCAGGCGCAGGCTGGTGGTGCCGGCTCCCGCCGCCTGGAACTGGAACTCTGTCTGGCCAGGTGCGCCCAGTCGGTCCGGGTCGGAGGCCGGCTTGAACTCCTGTGTCACCAGCTTGACGACGCTCTCATCCACCTCGTCCACCTGCCAGTCGTAGCCGGTGGTCGGGTTGGATTTGAGGGTCACGATGAGTTTCTGGCCGGCTTTCAGGTTGAAGGCGGTGCCATTCGCTGTTTCGTCGATCTTGACGTCGGATGGGCCGGCACATGCAAAGAGCAGCAAGCTTAGGGCTGCTACGCCCGCCATGAGCCACACTAGTCTCGACATTCTCCACCCCTCCATGGTATGTCAGTTAGCCTGGTGTCCGTTATGTTTATTGTATCGAACTCTAGCAACTTTCGTAAGCCACTACATATTGTAGCCGATTGTCGGGAATACCGCAAGATGTAGTGGCTCACCGACACACGGCAGAGTAGCCGGTTGCGATGAGACCCGCTAGATCCAGGTCCTGAGTCATCGCCGGCAGCTACGGTCGATGCGGATTGCAGCGTCGCCGGCCTGGGGCCACGATCAGCGGCGGTTCACCAGCGGCAGATAGTTGACGTTGGTAACCAGCAGGCCAGACACGCGCACAAACACCCACTTTTCAGCAAACCAGGCAGTGCTGGCTTCCAATCGATGGCCGGCCGGCAGGACCATGTAGGGCGAAGTGAAATGGTAGTCGTAGGAGGCCGTTGTCGTGCCTCGCAGGCGCATGGAGTCAGTTTCCTCCTCATAGCTGTCTCTGTAGCAATCGCCGGTGATGCCGTCTTCGCCATATACCCGATTTCAAGAACACAGGTAGGTGG
>JBHHTZ010000565.1:0-3194 GCA_046753605.1 Anaerolineae bacterium | reverse complement strand
TTCTTCTTCGGGAGTCGGTACAGGCCGGCTTCGTCCCTGCTCTTTGCTGCGCCCTGCCCCTCGATTCCGGGTTGATGAAATCTGGATTTGCCATCGCTATAGCGCGAGAGTATAATCCCTGAAGAGGTCGATCTTACATCGGGAGCGAGGATTCCATGACCGTACAAGCGCCTGTGGCACACACCAGGCTCATCTATCCGGAAAGCGACGGGCAGCCCATGGCCGACAACACCAAGCAGTTCCGCTGGATTGTCACTGTGAAGGAAGGGTTAGAGGCACTGTTTGCAGACAACCCGGACGTGTTCGTTGCCGGGGATCTGCTGTGGTACCCGGTGGAAGGCCGGCCCGATATTCGCGCTGCCCCCGACGCGATGGTGGCCTTTGGCCGGCCCAAAGGGGATCGCGGGTCCTATCTGCAGTGGCGGGAAAACGGCATCGCGCCCCAGGTGGTGTTCGAGATCCTCTCGCCGGGCAATACCGTGGCCGAGATGGCACGCAAGTTCCGCTTCTACGAGCGCTACGGGGTGGAAGAGTACTACGTGTACGATCCCGATAGCGGCGAGTTGAGCGGGTGGCAACGACAGGGCGACTGGCTGGAAGAGATCGAGGAGATGGCCGGCTGGGTCAGCCCTCGACTGGGGATCCGGTTTGAACTGGAGGGGGGCGAACTCGCGCTGTACCGGCCGGATGGCGAGCGTTTTACCACATACCTGGAACTCATGGCCCAGCGTGACCATGAGCGCCACCGGGCAGAGCAGGCCACACAGCGGGCAGAACAGGCCACGCAGCGGGCAGAACGAGAGCGTCACCGAGCAGAACGGGCCGAGGAGCGAGCCCGGCGTCTGGCAGAGCAACTACGGGCGTTAGGCATCGAACCGGCAGACGAATAACCTCTGCCCTGGGAGGGAGCAACCAGCTTGAGAACCGGCAGCTTCACACTGGGGTGGGTCTTGCTGTTCGCCGTGGCGCTGCTGGGCTGCACCTCCGCGGCGGGTCCTCAGCCTGCACCAACACCGACTAACGCCGGCCCGATCCGCATCGGCGTGGTCACACCGATTTCCGGGTCACAGGCCAGATTCGGCCAGGCACATCTCCAGGGTTACGACATTGCCCTGCAAAAGATAAACGCTGCCGGCGGTGTCCTGGGCCGGCCTCTCAAGCTAATCTTCGAAGACGATCAATCGATACCCGAACAGGCCGCCGCAGCGGTGGACAAACTGGCCACCGAAGACCAGGTTCCCCTCATCATCGGTGCCTACTCCAGCTCGGCCACCCTGCTAGCCGCCGGCATGGCCGAGCGCTACCAGGTCCCCCTCATCGTTCCCACCGCTGCCGCCGACGAGATCACCCGCCAGGGCTACCGCTGGGTTTTCCGCATCGCTGCCCCCTCACAAATCTACACCCAAACCCTCCTTGATTTCATGGACCAGATCGATAGTCCGAGCCGATTGGCTATCGTCTTCGAGAATACCGGCTTCGGAACCAGTGTCGCCGAAGCCGCCGAGCGACAGGCCCGCGCCCGCAACATCACAGTCGTAGCGTACCACGCCTATCAGGTATGCCCTGAGCCTTGCCAACGAGCCGGAGAGGTGGATTTCAAGCCCCTCCTGGAAGAGGTGAAAGCGACCCAACCGGATGCTGTCCTGTTCGTCTCGTACCTGGACGACGCTGTTTCGCTGATGACCCAGAGTCGGGCCGTGGACTTCAATCCTCCCATGTTCACAGCGGCCGGCGCCGGCTTCGGCCTGCCGGACTTTCCACAACTGGCCGGGCCGGCGGCCGAGTACACCATCTCAGTTACCCAGTGGACACCGGACGCCCAATGGCCAGGCGTGGCGGAGTTCACCCGGCGATTTCAGCAGAAATACGGCTATCCACCCCAGTATCACAGCGCCGAAGCCTACACCGCGCTGCACGTGGCAGCCGACGCCTTGGGGCGGGCCGGCGTTCCTGCCCGGACGGCCGTGCGCGGTGCGCTCGGCTCCACCGACCTCACCACCATATTCGGCAACATCCGCTTCGATCATCAGGGCCAAAACGACCATCCCATGCTGGTAACTCAAATCATCGACGCGCAATTCATCACCGTCTACCCGCCGGAGGTGGCTGCCCGGTCACCCGTTTTCCCCGTCCCGAGTTGGAATCAGCGGGCTGATCGAACCGGCGAACCGGCGAGGACACCTTGATGTCGGAAATCGCGCAGACACGAGCCGACGAAGATACCTCAGAGGTCTCCCAGGAGCAGCGTGGCTGGCTGACCCGCCACCAACGCACCATCCCCAGCCCGTCGAAGCGGCGTCCTGAGACCTGGTCCGGCCCAGGACTTGTCGGAGGGAGCCTGTCCAGGGGGTCAGGACTGGCCTGGCGCATTATGACCCTCTTCATCATGTTTGCTGTGGCCTCGCTCATCATCGTCGGCGTGATCCTCACCTTCCTCAGTTTCCGAAGCCAGCGCAACGCGGTCGCCCGCACCCAAAGCGAAATCGCCAAGCGCGCGGCCCTGGACGTCTCCGCATTCCTCTCAACCGTGGAGCAAAGCCTGCTCGTGCTGGCGCAGACGCAGAATCTGGCTGACCTGGACCCGGACGATCAGCGACAGGCGCTCAACCAACTGCTGGAAACGCTGCCCACATTCGATGAACTGACCTACGTAGACGCACTAGGCCGTGAACAGGCCAAGGCGTCGCCCTATCACACCTTCACCGCGGCCGAACTAACCAATCTGGCCAACAGCACTGGCTTCCGACGGGCGATGCGGGGCGAACGGCACCTCAGCAACGTCAGCTTCTCCAACTACAGTGGGCAGCCCATCGTCTCACTGGCTCTCCCGATTTCCGATCTGCGCCAGGAGAGTGTCGGCGTGCTCGTGGCCCAGGTGAACTTCCACCGGATGTGGAACATTGTGACAGGGCTGGAAGTGGGCGAAACCGGATATGCCTACGTGGTAGATGAAGAGGGCCGGCTGATCGCGTATCGCGATATCTCCCCTGTGTTGCGCCGAGAAGATCTGAGTGCCTTTCCAACCGTAGCTGCCTTCCTCAAAGGACAGGCCGTCACAGCCGAGTACCGGGGACTGTCGGGCACGCAGGTGGTGGGCGCGCAGACACCCATCGCCGGCACACCCTGGGCAGTGGTCGCCGAACTGCCCACCGATGAGGCATACGCCGGCCTGCGACACATGCTGTGGCTGCTGG
>JBHHTZ010000564.1:0-3201 GCA_046753605.1 Anaerolineae bacterium | reverse complement strand
TCACGCCATCCGCTGCCCCCCATGGCCGTCAGTCGTACGCCGCTCGTCGGCGCACTAGAGGCAGGTACGACTCGAACGGAACTCGTTGCATCACTAAATCAAGCTCCACGTCGTCCACGTCGAATGTCGTGGGTCCCTGCTCATCGGTGGTGGCGCTGATGGCGATCTGAATCGTCTCGCCGATGTATTCGCTGAACCGGACGGTCGTCGAATGCCACTGTCCATCGGCATCGTGGTCGGTGAGTGTCTTGAGGAGCCGCAGGAGCTGCCGGCCATCCGACGTCAGCAACACGACGTTCAGCACATCCCCATTGGTGACCGGCCCGCTGCCTGTCACACGCGTCCAGAACGTGAGCTCGGCGAAGATTCTTGAGCGGCCTCCCATCTCCTCCAATTCCGGGCAGACAAGGCTGATGACCTGGCGTGCTTCATCCCAGGCGCTGTTCGTCGTGCCCATTCGCAGGCCCCATTCCCCGCTGCGCCGCGCTTCGCGGCTAACCAGCGCGCCGGCGCCACCGTGGCGGTTCATCGACCACGGACCTGCCGGCGGGCCGGTCTCAAACCCCGGATTCTGAATTGCGTGACAGCCCGGGTCCGAGGGCGGCGATGCCGTTGCGGTCGCCTGGGGTGGCGCTGTCGCGGTAGGCGTCGGGGTCGCGCCTGGCGGAGGAGGCGCCACAGTGTGCGTCGTGGTTGACGTCGCTCCCGGCGGGGGAGGCGGCAGTGTGCGCGTCGATGTCGCGGACGGTTCGGGCGGCGGCGGAGGTGGCGGCACTTCCGATGTTGGCGTGGATGACGGTACCGGAGGTGGGGGTGGCGGCTCCAGCGTCGGCGTTGGCGGGATGGTGATAGAACTCACCCAGTCCGGCGCCTGTCCGCGCACGGCGCTCTGATCTGAGCCAAGTGGCACAACCGCTCCCGTACTCAGATCATACAGGTACAGCCTGGGTGGTTCTAGCTCGATTGTCTCAGGGTTGAGGCGCTGGCGGGCAAACACCATGCTCCTGCCGTCCGGCGACCAGGCCGGATCATACACCCGGTACGGGAGATCGATCAGCTTTCGCGGATCGGAGCCATCGGCGTTCATGATCCAGATCGTGGAGACCTCGATGGGGATGGGCGTGGCTGTCGGTTGGCGTGTTGCCGTTGCTGTACGGGTTGGCGTGCTCGTGGGGGTGGCGGTACCAGTCGCGGTGGAGGTGGGCGTCACTGAGCCAGTCGCCGTAGACGTAGATGTGGGCGTTGCCGTTGCCGTGCCGGTCGCGGTGGAGGTTGAGGTTGCCGTGCCGGTTGCAGTAGACGTCGCGGTCGCCGTGCCGGTGGCAGTGGAGGTTTCCGTGCCGGTCGCGGTGGAGGTGGGTGTCTCGGCGCCGGTCGCGGTCTGCGTTGCGGTCGCAGTAGACGTCGCGGTGCCGGTCACAGCGGGCGTGACGGTGCCGGTCGCGGTGGAAGTGGAGGTCGCTGTGCCGGTTGGGGTGGAAGTGAGCGTTTGCGTGTCGGTCGGCGTGGCCGACAGGGTGGCGGTTGCGGTCGAGGTGGTGAGGGAGCTCAGCGACCAGTCCGGCGCCGGCATGGCCGGCGCGGCCTGCGACGCGCTCAGGATATCGACGGAGGTGAACAGGATGTGTGTTCCGTCGGGGGACCAGGCCGGCTGTCGGTCGTGGGTGGACGGGCGCTGGGTCAGCCGCTGCACGCGCAGCGTAGCCAGGTCCACCACGCAGATTTCGTCTTGATTGTCTTTCTGGCAAGTGTAGGCGATGTGGCGTTCATCTGGAGACCAGCTCGGATACCGGTCGTCACTGGAGAAGTCTCCCGTCGCCTGTCTCACGATGCTGCTCTGGAGATCAGCGACCCAAATGTCAAACTGACCCCCCCGGAGGTCCCAGGCGAAAGCGATTGCCGTGCCATCGGGGGACCAGTCGGGATCGACTTCACGCCGAAAGGCATCCGCGATCAAGCGCCGGTGGTCGGCGCCATCGCTTCCCATGACCACGATGTCAGGGGAACCGTACTGGTTGGATACATAGGCTATTCTGGAGCCATCCGGGGACCAGTCCGGGTCGATCTCGTCGGCGAACAGGTTGACCGTGAGTCGCTGATCGTCTGTGCCGTTGGCGGAGATTCGAAAGAGTTCAAACTGCTCTGCTACACGATCGGTGGTATAGGCGATGAAGCCCGTGCCGGCGGCGCGGGAGGCCGGCGCGGGATTCTTGAAGGCCGGCAGGATGACGCTGCCGGCGACGAACAGCAGCGCCAACAGCCGGCCTGCCCAAATCCTCATCGAACTCATGCACCTTCCCCTTCGTCCCCGTTTGACCGATAAGTTGCGCAACTCGGCAATGCCACAATGGAACCCCACAAGGTGGTGGCGTCGTCATAGTACGTAGTGCGGACGCCGGCGAGCTTTCGGCGCGAGCTATCACCCTCTGTTGACACGGTTTGGCCGTCGTAGTACAATTGCAGTAACGGTTTGTCTGAAAGGCAGAACGATTCACTCATGGCGGATGTTATCCAACTCGTCGTAGGTTACTCCATCTGGCTCTACGTCCTGTGTGCGCTGGGCGTGCTGGTCTACCTGCGCTCAATCTTGCTCGCGCGGCGAGAGCGCAATACGGCGCTGTTCACGCTGGAGCGCGAAGCGGCGACGAGCAGGGCTGCACGCAGCCTGGTGGGTATGTTCGTGTTCGTCAGTCTGGCCGGCTCCGTCTTCTTTGTTGAGGAGATGCTGGCCCCTCGGCTTCCGGAGGCAGTTGAGCAGGATGACGAAGCGGCGGTCAAGACAGTATTCCTCATAACGCCGACCCGCGATACCAGCAGCGCCACGGCGCTGCCGCCCACATCGACCCCCGAGCCCTCACCGACGCCCACGCGGCGCGTCTTCCCGACCCGGCCGCCATCGACACCGACGCCAGTGCCAATTGCGATATGTTCGAACATCGCCCGGATCACCTTCCCTGGTGTCGGCGCTGTACTTGCGGGGCAGGTATCGATCTATGGCACAGCGGCTGCTTCGGACTTCAACTTCTACAAGATTGAATACCATCGCGAAGGCGAACCGGAGGGGGCGTGGCACAGCATCAGCGACGTTCACCGGGATCAGGTAGTGGATGGGCTGCTGGACATCTGGAACGCAAGTGGCTTCCCGCCCGGCAATTATCGCCTCAAGCTGACCGTGGTGGACATCAGCGGCAATTACCCTCC
>JBHHTZ010000563.1:0-3210 GCA_046753605.1 Anaerolineae bacterium | reverse complement strand
CTTGTCGAAGGGTTTCGCGGTGTCGCGGGCAACGTCAAGCGGAAGTTGCTTTCGACCTCGTCAGCAGGGCGGTTTTCGGTTTCATGAAGTAACCAACGAGAGGCACTGAATGCTTAGCAGAGTCAGGAAACACGCCGTTCTCCTTTTGGTCGTCAGCCTGATTTTGGGGTTGGCGACAGCCGGCTTCTTGCTGCTTCCCGGTCGCATACCCGGCTTGTCGGATCGCCTGCCAGGGATACCGGTGCAGTTAAGCATCAGCCTGGGTTCGCCGGCCGATCCAACGCCTCCGACAGCGCCGGCCGCCGATCCAATGCCGGATGGGGCGACCGAGGCTAAGCCTGAGGAGGGGGTGCTATATGACATGGGGAGCAAAGTGGTCAACCTGGCTGACCCAGGCGGCTACCGCTACCTGAAGGTAAATATCGTCCTGGAAGTCTTGCCGGCGGACCCGGAATTCTATACTCTGTCTGGTGAGGCCCGCAAAGCGGCCGAGGACCAGTTACTCAAAGCTCTAGATGAGAAACGACCTATCATCGAAGATGTCGTGACCATTAAGCTGAGCAGCAAGACCTTCGAGGAGGTCTTCACTGTCACTGGTAAGGAGCAGCTCAAACAGGAACTGCGGGACGACTTGAACGCTCGCCTCACCGTCGGGCAGGTCCGTGACATCTATTTCACCGACTTCATGGTCCAGTAGATCGCGACAGGAATGATGACCGAAGAATCCTACAAACTTTCCCAGCAAGAGATCGACGCCTTGTTCGAGATGCTGCCTCAGGCGCCTGAGGAACAGCCGGCTCTGAGCGAGGGTAAAAAACGCGATGTGCAACTGTATGACTTTCGCAGTCCGGCCAAGTACTCTAAAGGACACATCTGGACCCTTCAGATGGTGCACGAGAATCTGGCCAAGCGCCTGACCTCGTCCCTGTCCATTTACCTGCGGTCGCGGGTTCAGGTAACCCTCACTGCTCTCGATCAGGGGACCTATGCTGTCTTTGTTGCCGAGATGCCCAACCCGGCTGTTACGCACATTATCAGCATCCATCCGCTGCCGGGACGAATTGTCCTGGGGTTGGATCCTGATCTGGCCACGGCGATCATCGATCGCATGCTGGGTGGCGCCGGGCTTAACCGCGGTCGATCTCGTGAAATGACGGAGATGGAATTGACATTAATACACAAGGCAGTGGAGAAGGTCCTGATTGAACTGAGAAGGGCATGGGAAGACATTATCGAGTTGGAACCGATAATCGAGGCGGTGGTGTTGAATCCTCTATTTGCCGGTGTTGCTTTCCCAACCGATTCGGCGCTGCTCGCCATGTACGACGTGTTTTTTCAGGAGATCTCTGGCACCATGAGTATCACCATACCCTTTTCCGTTCTGGATCCGATAGCTTCGAAGCTCACTTCCGGTGCGTGGGGCGGCCGTCTGACGCGGCGGGCCAATGGGGCCGGCAACGAGCTTGCTCGCCGGATGGCCGCTCACTTGAGCCAGACCAACATACCCGTCTCGGTTCGTCTGATCACCTCGCAGCTCAGCCTGAATGGGATAGCCGGCCTGCAAGCCGGGGAGGTGCTCCTTCTGGATACGTATCGTGATGGCCTGGCCAGGGTGTTAGTCGGCGGGCAGCAGAAGTTCTGGGGCCGCCCAGGCGTTTTAGATGGCCGGATGGCGGTACAAATCGAGCGGGCTATCGAATCCAGACCACCAGGTCTGCCGGTTTCAGGGGACGCTGACGACGAACGAATGACAAATGGCGAGCAACAAACGAGACATCCTGAATCCTTCGACCCGTCGACAGGTCCTGGGGCGGACCAGGCCTCAGGGCAGGCTCCCTCGGCGGAGCACCGTCCCGGCACGGGGCTCGGGGCTGATGACCGAAGCGATCTTCACTCGTTGGACACTGTAGAGTCCGAACTACCAGGGAACTCCGATGAGCAATAGCGAGGACAATATGCTGGATCCAGCGCTGATGGACGACAACAGTGAATCAGATGCGCCCATCCGCGCGGACGTAAGTGATCGTGAGCCAGATACACCGCTTCCGGTGGAGCCGGTTATCTTTCCGCCTCTCACGCCTTCCATCGAAACCGTGATGGAGACCCAGGACCTGGAGTTTCTGGTGGATGTGGATCTCGAGATTGCCGTGGAACTGGGACGTGCAAAGATGTCCCTCCGAGAGGCGCTGGCCTTGGCCCCTGGGGCGGTGATCGAGCTGGATAAGCTGGCCGGCGAGCCTGTAGACATCCTGGTCAACAACAAGCTCGTAGGTCGGGGTGAGGTTGTTGTCATCGAAGACATGTTTGGCGTACGGGTGACGGAGGTCATCCCGCCCAGCCAACGGTGGAAATACCGATGAGAAGACGGCCGTCCCTCGGCAAGCTCCCTTCGACAAGGTTTCGACAGGCTCAACCCAGCGGCTCAGGACGTCGCTTCGACAGGTCCTGGGCCGGACCAGGCCTCAGGACGCCGCTCGGGTCCCTGCGCCTGGGGGGGAGCGTCTGGTTGGTGACGTTGGTAGCCGGCCTCGGCCTGCTCGTGGTTGTCGGCCCCTATTTGGGGATAGGCAGATCGGCGCCGGAAGCGCCCTCAACGCCAACCAATCTCCGAACTGCCGACCTGGAGGGGCCGGCGACCGGTGCTGCAGAGCCGGCCACGCCCGATTCCTTCCTGCGCGACTACGATGCGCCGGCTCATGACCAGGCGATTCTCACGTCTTCTGGCCCCACCGTAGGGGAGGCCGTGAGCTTCCTGGCCAAGTTCGGATTGATCCTTATCCTGCTCTATGTCAGCTTGCGCGCCCTGAGAAGTTTCATGCTACGCCAGCGAGGAACGACGTCATCGTCGGCACAGATAGAGATTCTGGAGACGAGGTATCTGTCATCTAATCGGGCCCTCTACCTGGTCGGAGCGGGGCCCAAAGTGCTGCTCCTGGGAGGAACAGACCAGCAAGTCACTTTGTTGGCCGAACTGGCAGATGTCGATCTCGAAGATGGAGGATGGAAGGAGGAAAAGGGATGGAAGGGGGAAGAAGGAGAATGGAGGGTAGAGGATAGAAAGAGGGAGGTGGGAGATGGAAGCTTGTCCTGAGCGTAGCCGAAGGGATAGAGAATGGAAGGGGGAACTTGGAGAATGGAGAATGGAAAATGGAGAATGGAAAATGGAGATTGGAGATTGGAGATTGGAAGTTCCTCCTTTCCATTTTCCCC
>JBHHTZ010000562.1:0-3216 GCA_046753605.1 Anaerolineae bacterium | reverse complement strand
GGTTTGAACACGTTTTAACGTGTTTTTCGTATCAGGCCGTGAATTCATTCATGGCTGATGGGCAGGCTGGGTAGTTACTCATCGGCGGGTTTTGCGGAGCGGTCAGTGCCTGGCGACTGGAAGTCGCTGCAACGGTTGCAAAGCCCACCTGCGTGGGCTATTCTGTAGATGTTGTTGGGGAGCGTCTGGTCTGTCAACTCATGGCAGTTCGGCAGCGTCCACGAACCGGTTCGTAAACATCTGATTGACGTCAGTCGTCTCGTCGATCAGGCCGACGTCCTTCAGGAACTGCTGGGATGTCTCCCAGGCCGCCGGCTCCGAGTACCCCAGCCGATCGGCCTTCCAGTACTCGATGGATTTCTTCAGCACGGCCAGTTGCGCTTCGCGCTGTTCGCCGGCCTCCGGCACGTAGTTCAGGGCAATCTCAAACGCATCCTCGGGTTGTGCGATAGTGTCTCGCAGACCCATGAGCGAGGCGTAGATGACCCGCTGCACCAGATCAGGGCTCTCGCGAATCGTCTCTTCGTTGGTGATGATCCCGTTGGCCACCAGGTCGATGTAGTCCGCCACCTCGATGACGCTGGGCGTGTAGCCTTCCTGCTGGAGTCGAATCGGCTCGTTCATCGCGTAGCCGACCGCGGCGTCAACCTTGCCGGCGGCCACCGACTCGGCCTGGGTGAAGCCAATCGTCTCCACGTTGACCTGCTCCGGGGCGATGCCGGCCGCGTCCAGCAGTGCTTGCCAGCCGATGTAGCTGGCTCCGAACAGACCGGGCAAGCCCACAGTCTTGCCCACCAGGTCCTCTGGCCGGCTGAGATCCTCCACAGAAAAGACCACGATGGGGAAACGGCGGTACCAGTTCATGACGTACACCACCGGCAGGCCCTGGGAGCGGGCCAGGATGACCTGATCGCCGCTGCCCACGACAAACTGGCGCTTGCCTGTGCCGGCCAATTGCAGCAGATCGTTCTCCATACCGTAGTCGAATTTGACTGCCAGACCCTGGCTGGCGAAGTACCCTTTGTCTACAGCTACGTAGAACGGCGCGAACTGGACGTTCGGCACAAAGCCCATCGAGAGGATTACCGGTGTGAGCGGGCTAATGTCGGCGGCCTGGGGGCGGCCCGTGGTCGGTGTGGGAGGGGGGTTCGTGGGTGGTAGCTCCGTAGCTGCCGGAGCCTTCGTCGACTGCTGTGCCGGCCAGCTTGTGGGTGCAGCCGGCGTGGGAGTCGAAGCAGTGCGGCAAGCCGTCAGGCTCACGCCCAGCAACAGAAGAATCAGCAACTTCCGTGACATGCAAGCTCCTTTTAGCGCCAGCGAATCAGAATGTGCTCAACTGCGACAATCGACAGGTACAGCGCCAGCGCGATGCCGATCAAGGTGAGCAGGGCAACAAACATCAAGGGCGTGTCGAAGAGACCTCTGGCAATGTTGATCAAGGCGCCCAGTCCCTGGTCCGAGCCGATGAATTCGCCCACGACTGCGCCGACCACGCTCAATGTGATGCCGACGCGGACGCCGCCGAGGAGCACCGGCAGCGCCGCCGGCAACTCCAGCTTGGTGAACGTCTGCCATGTGGAGGCGTTGAGGGTCTCGAAAAGAGACCGGTAGTCGGGGTCAATGGAACGCAGGCCGACCACGGTGTTGACGAGCATCGGGAAAAAGACAACCAACGCACAAACCAGAACCTTCGACAGCAGGCCGGCGCCGAACCACAGGATCAGCAACGGGGCGACGGCGACGACCGGTGTGGATTGGGAGGCTACGATGTAGGGCGAGATCAGCCGTTCAAGCGTTGGCGACTTGGCCAGGAGGTAGCCCAGCACAGCAGCGACGCAGAACCCCAGCGCAAAGCCTAACAGCGCCTCCGTCAGAGTCACCTGGGTGTGTCGTAGTAACGTGCCATCGCCGGCTGCCTGCACGAACCGGCGTCCGACCTGGGCCGGCCCGGGCAGGACCCACGTGGGATAGAATCGGGCCAACACGGACCAGGCGCCGATGAGCACCGTCATGGACAACAGCGCAACGAGAGGTTGCGACGGAACTCGCAGCAGTGAAGCGGGCCGGCGCCCGACCTGCCGCCTTCCAGCCGACGTTGTTCGCGAGAGCACCTGTGTCAATCCCATGAAACTTTCTCCGTCGTCGAACATCACAGTCACAGTCCCCGATCGCACAATGCCAACGTGCAAAAATCCCCGAAACCTGACCGGGCCTTCGGGGATTTGTCCTGGGACTAAGACTCGTGCCGACAGCGAGATGGCGAACGAGGTCGCCGGCCGACGTGGGTGGCGTGCCAAAACGCGCGGCTCGCCCAACCGGCATGAACAGGTACTACGCGGCAGCCGGCCCATTGATTGTCCGACCTGCTCGCTGCGCACCAAAAAACCCGAGGATCAAGATTGGACCCTCGGGGAATAGGCATGCGCACGGGGACACACTGCGCCGTCTGATGCGTCTCATAAGAAAAGCTCCTCACACGGAGAAGCCCAGAAACGCCGGCCGGCAGCGCAAAGCGGCCGCACCACGTCACGTCGAACCTTCTCCCATCCGGACTATACCGTCGGCTCCGGACTCTCACCGGAATCAGCCATAAGGCTCGCGGGCTCAGTTTCAGTAAACAGTGATCAGTTATCAGTAAACAGTAATCACGATCGATAACTGATTACTGGTTACTGGTTACTGTTCACTGAGACTATACCGCCGGTCGGGAATTGATGCGCCTGGCACATCTCACCCTGCCCCGAAGGTTTTGGTTGTGGATATTCAGTTGCTAGAAACAGTATAGTCGATTCTGCCAGGTTTGTCAACTGAGATTTGATGGGAATGCTCAGAAATTGGGGGGGTAACATTTCCGCAAGTCGAGAATGGCTAGCCTGCAGAGTTGATCGCACCTTGGCAAGAGAGGCTGAATTCCTTGACGAAGCGTTACTACTCAGGCCGGCCTCAGCGAGCAATTCATGATACCGTTGGCCAATCTATGCCAAGTTCTGCGTTGCGCCGCGCCCGTGTCATCCCGAACGGAATGACATGGGCGCGGCGGCGGCCCGATGGATTCTTGAAACTTCATCATGCCCGACCGGTCCGCCGGCAAGCAAGACAGCCATCGGGCACAATCCGCTCAACTTGACATAGAATTGCCAACGGTATCATGAATTGCCCGCCTGTTATCGCGAAACCCGTTGAAACAGGTTGCTGTCGTTCTAAAACAGTGCGTTT
>JBHHTZ010000561.1:0-3221 GCA_046753605.1 Anaerolineae bacterium | reverse complement strand
TCGGCTTCACGGGCGTCTTCGGCGAAGGCGATGTCGGCGTCAGCGGTGCGGGTATGGTTGGTGTCAGCGGCGAGAGCGAGAGCGCCAGTGGCGCCGGCGTGGTTGGAACGGCCACCGGTATCGACGGCAAGGGTGTGAATGGCGTCGCGGACTTCGGCACCGGTGTGCTGGGCAGCGGCGAGACCGGTGTGAAGGGCGCCAGCTCCGTGGGTCCGGGGGTGCTGGGAGAAGGCTCCGTCGGCGTGCAGGGAGATGGGCAGGCGGCCGAGGGTGTAATGGGCTCTAGCCAAACCACGTACGGGGTGACAGGCGAAGGTCCGCTGGGCGGTGTGAAGGGCGCCAGCACCGGCGGCGACGGCGTCGAGGGCCACAGCCAGTCCGGCTCCGGCGTCTTCGGGGTCAGCGTCTCCGGCGAAGGCGTGGTGGGCAATAGCCAGACCGGCGTTGCCGTCTTCGGTAACAGCGGCGGTGAGGCGGCCATAAAGGGAGAGGGGCCGAAAGGTGTCTTCGGCGTCAGCAGCGCCGATTTCGGAGAGGGCGTCCACGGCAATGGCACAGGGAGCAGCACGGAAGGCGTGATGGGGACAAGCACCAACGCCCACGGCGTGGCCGGATACTCCAATGGCTCGAACGGATCTCTGGCCATCGGCGTGTATGGCCAGACGACGGCAACCTGGGGGCTCGCCACCAATCAGCATCTCTTCGTTGGGGGTAACTGCACCGGCTGCACCCTGGCGTTCGTTGGTCGCAACACCGACACGAATCCGCTGGAGGTTGGAGACGTGGTGTCCATTGTTGGCATCGCACCGCCGCTGAAGGGGCAGCAGACACCTATCCTGAAGGTGCAGCGCGCGACGGCTGCCGGCAAGGGGTTCCTCGGTGTCGTACAGGCCCGGGCAACCGTCAAGGAAGTGCCGGCCTACGCCAGTGACGCTACCCAGGCCGAGACGATCCAGATGCCAGGCATGGCTCCGGGCGACGTCGCGCCAGGTGAGTACCTGTTCGTCGTGGTACAGGGCCTCGTTCAGGTGCGCGCCGATGCCTCCGCGGGCGCGATCCAGGCCGGCGATCCGCTGGGGCCGGTCAGCGCAGCCGGCCTGGCCCAGAAGCTGAGCCAGGACGCGACAGCAGCCCCGGCGTTGGGACGCGCGCTGGAACCGCTGACCCAGGGCGCCGGCCTCATCTGGGTGTTGGTCCTCGGGCAATAGGGAGCGGATGATGATTTCACGAAACTTTGCGATCGCGGCGGCTGTGCTGGCGGTCGTGGCTCTGACCACCGGCGTAGTGGCACAGTCCTCCGAAGATTTCTCGCTGTGGTGGCACACCATCGCCGGCGGGGCCGGTCACGCCACATCGCCGGAGTATGCCCTGGACAGCTCCATCGGGCAGCCGGCCACCGGCGAGATGAGCGGTGCGGACTACCAGTTGGGCGCCGGCTTCTGGCCGGGCACGGGTGCGCCGGCAGAGCCGCCGACTCTGGTCGTCACTACCACCGATGACACCGACGATGGCACATGCGACGCCGGCCACTGCTCGCTGCGCGAAGCCCTGGCCGCCGCCGGCAGCCATGCGGGGCCGGACACGATCATCTTCAACATCCCCACGTCGGACCCCGGCTACGACCCGGCAACAGGCGTCTGGACCATCCAGCCGGCCAGCGACTACGACGTCCCGTCGGACACAACCGTTGACGGAACGATCAATCCAGTGCTCGCCAGCGTCGGGCTTTTCCCAAGACCGGGGATTGAGCTCGATGGGACCACCCTAGCTCAGTTAGGCATCGTAGGTCTTCGGTTGGATGACAATGTCACGCTGCGTGGTCTGGTCGTGAATCATTTCCAGTACGGCGTCTGGGTTGAGGGCGCCCATGTGACTATCGAAGGCTGCTACATCGGCACTGATGCCACAGGCATGTCGGCCAAGCCAAACGGGGCAGATGGGATCCTCGTCATCAGGGCAACGGGCGTGGTCATTCAAGACAACCTGATCTCAGGAAACACCTGGAACGGGATTCGCCTGACCGACGGGATCACCGCCGGCAACACGGTGCGCAACAACCGCATCGGCACCGCGGCGAGCGGCACGGGGCCCCTGCCCAACGGGGGTGACGGCGTCCGCCTGCACGCGGACGCGCACGACAACACCATCGGGCCAGGTAACCTGATCGCCTTCAACAACTCGGACGGAGTTGAGGTGGATGGGGCCGGCACGCGGGGCAACACGATCAGCCAGAACCAGATCCGCAGCAACGCCGGCCTGGGCATCCGGCTCACCAATGGGGGCAACGACGATCTGGCAGCGCCGGCCATCACCTCGGCCTCGGCCACGCAGGTCGCCGGCACCGCGTGTACCAACTGCGCGATCGAGGTCTTCTCCGATGCGGAGGACGAGGGGGCTGTCTACGAGGGCAGCACGACGGCGGACGGGGCCGGCAACTGGACGTTCAACAAGCCGGCTGGCTTGACCGGCCCGAACGTCACCGCCACGGCCACGGACGGGGCCGGCAACACCTCGGCGTTCTCGGCGCCGGTCAGCCTGGCGCCGGCGACGCCCACGGCGACAGTAACCCCGACGGCGACCGCGACGATTTCGCCCACGGCCACGCACACGCCGTCCGCCACTCCAACAGGGGCTACACCGAGGACACCCACGCCGACCGCCACGAGCACGACCAGTCCACCCCCTGGCGAAGTCTGGACTCAAGTCTCCCAGGGGATCTACGGCGGCTACATCAGGGCCATCGTTCACTCGCCGAACTACGCCAGCGATCACACCCTCTTTGCCGGAGCCCGGTTAGGTGGCGTGTTCAAGTCCACCGATGGCGGCAGTTCCTGGAAGGCTGTCAACAACGGACTCACCAATCTGGGTGTGGAAGCAGTGGCCATCTCGCCCAGCTATGCCGGCGACCGCACGCTGTTCGCCGCGGCCTATTCGGTATACAGGTCTACGGATGGCGGCGAGTCGTGGACTGTGGCCGGCACCGGGCCGTCCCGCAGCGTTCAGGCGCTGGCGGTGTCGCCGAACTACGCCAGTGACCACACCCTGTTCGCCGGCGCCATCGGCGGTGGCGTGTACAAATCCACCGACGGCGGGAATACCTGGACCAGTTCGGGAATCGCCGACCAGACGGTGTATGCCCTCGCCCTCTCGCCCAGCTTTGCCAGCGACCGCACCCTGTTCGCCGGCGCCGACGGTGGAGGCGTCTTCAAGTCCACCGACGG
>JBHHTZ010000560.1:0-3228 GCA_046753605.1 Anaerolineae bacterium | reverse complement strand
CCTGCAGCACGACGAAATCACCGACGCGGGAGATGTGGAAGTTGATCTTCTCCAACGGATCGGTTCCCCTGTCGTAGAAATCGGCCACCCACCACACGGTGCCGGCGAACACGCCCGACGCGCGCCAGCGCAGCTCCTCGTCGTCAGCCGGCGGGCGCCTGTCATCGCATGGCGGCTGGCGCGTGTAGTAGGCGTGCTTCAGTTCCAGCGTCTGATAGTCCAGCGTGATGACGGCAATGTTCGAGGTGAACGGATCGACGAACCAGGGTGGCGGATTCTGCGAGCTATCCTCGACCTGGGGTAGCGGTGTGGCGGTTGGTGTGGGCGTGGCGGTTGACGTCGGTGTCGCAGTGGGAGGCGGTGTGCAGTCCGGCGCCGGCACCGCTGTAGGCACGGCGCCCCGCCAGACGTTGTTGTCCTCCCGACTTTCGATGACCTCGTTCTCTGCATCTACGATGACTTCGGCGGAGGAAGCCATGGAGCCATCCTGGATGCAGAGACGACGCCCCGGCCGCAGGTTCGCCACTCGCAACATGCCGTCATGAAGCGGGGTGTTGCGCTGACGTCGGTGCTGATGGGCACGAGGTATAGGTCTGCCCGAGTTGCTTGAGTTGGTGTGTTCGGGGTCTTGACAGGCTCTAACTCTTGTGATATACTATGAGTGAATATCGCTCATATACTGAGCGATATTCATATACAATCAACCCTGCCGATTCCATCCGAACAGCCGATCCCACGAAGCTCTCGAGCGGGGAGAGAAGCCATCTTGTGACTCAGCCCCCTGTGTCCCTCATTGCCTATGGCTGCACACCCTACACACCGCAGCCTCAGCGCTCCATTCCTGAGTTGGTCCACCAGGCTGTGCAGGCGACCCTCAGCGACGCCGGCCTGTCCATCCAGGACATCGACGCAGTAGTCACCGCCTCTGTGGACCTGTGGGACGGTCTCACCGCCTCCAACATGGCTGTGACCGAGGTGGTCGGTGCGGTGATGAAGCCGGAGACGCGGGTGGCCGGCGACGGTCTGCTGGCCGTCTGCCAGGCCGCGATGAGTATCGCTTCGGCTGGGCTCAGCACAGGCCTGGCCGGCAGCTATGAGACCGTGCTGGTCGTGGCTCATAGTAAGGGGTCGATGGCGGACCGCTGGGCGCTGTCCAATTGGACCTTCGATCCTCTGTATCAGCAGCCGCTGGGTTTGGATGACCTGGCGGCGGCTGCGCTTCAGGCGCAAGTTTATCTCGACCGTTACGGCATCTCCCCCGATGGCCCCGCCGGGGTGGCCGTAAAGAATCGGCAGGAACCTGGGCTGACCCTGGACGATGTGCTGGCCTCCCCTGTGCTCGCTTCTCCCATCCACGAACTGGAAGTGCCCCCCGTGGCGGACGGCGCCTGTGCCCTGGTGCTGGCCACACCCTCTCAGGGGGGGCAGGTCGATGGCCCATCGGTGTACATCCGAGGCTTCGGATACGCTGTCGAGCCCCACTACCTGGGCGACCGCGACCTGGCCGCCCCAACCGCCTTGCAGGAAGCCGCCCGCCGCGCCTATCGTATGGCCGGCATCGCGGACCCGCGCCACGAAATCCAGGTTGCCCATGTTTCCGAGGCCTTCGCTCACCAGGAGTTGCTCTGGTGCGAAGGTCTCGGTTTTTGTGGCCCTGGTGAAGGGCCACGCTTGCTGATGGAGGGCGTAACAGCGCCAGGTGGCGCATTGCCGGTCAATCCTCGGGGCGGCCTGCTGGCCGGCGTGCCGCCCTTCGTCGCCGGGTTGGACCGGCTGGTCCGAGCTGTGGAAGACGTGCGGGCCGGAGCCACGATGGCCCTGGCCCATGGTGCCTGGGGGCCGGCCGGGCAGGGGCAGTGTGTCGTGGTTGTGGGCAGTGACGATGGGGCATGGGAGATGGCTGGGTGACTGAGGCGAACTGAGGGAACTCAGCGGAACTGAGGGAACTGGGGGAACTCGGCGGATAGATGGCCAGGTGATTGGAAGGGAGCGGAGATCCAGTGAACATGGCATACGAGACGATTGCGGTGCAGCAGGCTGGGTCCATTGTGACCATCACGTTGAGCCGGCCGGATAAACTCAACGCGCTGAGCGTAGCGATGGCCGACGAACTTTGCACGGCTCTTGACGAGGTGGGCAGGGGTGGCCAGGCCCGCGTCGTGGTCGTGACGGGGGCGGGCAATACATTCAGCGCCGGCGGCGATCTCTCTGAGATGGAGCGCATCCTGGAAAGCGCCCTGGAGACGGACCGGGGGGCGCGCTCCTTCTTGAATGTGACTCGAACGCTGCACGAGCTGGAGGTCCCCACCGTCGCCAGGATCAACGGTGATGTCTACGGCGGGGCCTGTGGCATCGTCATGGCCTGTGACTTCCGCATCGCTCGCGAGGAGGCCCGCTTCGGCTTCGTCTTCACCCGGGTGGGGCTCAGCGGCGCCGACGCCGGCGTGAGCTACTTCCTGCCCCGGCTGGTGGGTCTGGGTAAAGCCACCGAGTTGCTGATGCTGGGCGAGACGGTGGATGCCCGGGAGGCGGAGCGGATCGGCCTGATCCACCGCGCAGTACCCGCCGGCGAGCTGGATCAAACAGCGGACGACCTGGCCCGGCGTCTGGCCAACGGTCCCCCGCTGGCGCTCAAGTTCACCAAGCGCGCCCTGCGGGACGGACTGGATCGGGACCTGGCCACGGACTTCGAGTACGAAGCCTACGTGCAGGGTCTCTGCTTCCGCACCGAAGATCACCGCGAGGGGTTACAGGCCTTTCTGGAGAAGCGCAAGCCGGAGTTTAAGGGGGCGTAGGAGCAAAGGAGGTCCAATCCATGATCGTCGGTGACTTGCTGAGAAGAGGGAACAAGCTGTATCCAGAGCGCGTGGCGTTTCGGTACCAGGGTAGGGACTTCAGCTATGCAGAGCTGAACCAGCGGGTGAATCGCCTCGCCAACAGCATGCTGCGACTGGGGTTGCGCAAAGGCGACCGGATCGCCATTCTGGCCCAGAATAGCAACCAGTACGTGGAAACGTACCTGGGAAGCGCCAGGATCGGGGTTGTCACCATTCCGCTCAATGCACGGCTCAAAGGGGCTGAGCTGACATACATCATCAACAACGGCGAAGCGAAAGCGCTGCTGATCGGGCCTGAGTTTCTTGACGTGATTGGCTCTATCAGGGAGGAGTTGCCTCTGGTCGAGCACTACGTCTGCCTCGGCCAGCCTATGCCAGGTTTTGAGAACTA
>JBHHTZ010000559.1:0-3249 GCA_046753605.1 Anaerolineae bacterium | reverse complement strand
GGGGTAAAAGAGCTCCTAGTAAGGCTTCGCGAACTGAGGTCTTGTGGATTAAGTCCCCCTTGCAGCCACGGTTGTGCTGAATGGGAAAACAACCCGGAGCATTTTCGGAGTACGTGGCATTGCGCCAGGAGCATGAGGAGATGCTGGAGGAGAGACGTGAGCAGCGACTTGGAACGCGAGTTATTGTATCAAATTAAAGCCCTGCAATTGCCGGAGCCGGAACAGGAGTATCGCTTCCATGAGCGGCGGCGGTGGCGGTTCGACTTTGCTTGGCCGGAGCATAAGATCGCAGTAGAGGCAGAGGGGGGTACGTGGTCGCGTGGACGGCATACACGAGGGAAGGGATTTGAGGCAGATTGCGAGAAATACAACACCGCTACTTACCTTGAGTGGCGCGTGTTTCGGTTTACGGCAGCGATGATCCGTGATGGTACAGCTGTGGATTTTTTGGAGCGCGTATTCAGGACAGAGACAGAACAGGGAGCGCAGCAGTAAGCCTCGGCCTGCGTTCCTGGGGGAATGTGAATGATGAAATGGAGCTAAGGTGAATCTGCTGCGCCGTTCGCGACTCGCGGCGTCTGCTCGCAGAACCGCTGCCGATCACTACGGCTTGGCGGCGGGGTGGCAGACCTCTCCTTTCAAGGGTGTGTGCTTTATGGTGCAGGGGCCTGGCGCAAGCCAGATGTTCGGGTCGGGGTGGGGACCAGAGCAAAGAAAGGGGTGAGGCGAGAGTGTATTACGACACACGGTATCGCAACGTACTGGCGGCAGCAATACTCTTGGCCTTGCAGGACTACCGAAACCTCTTATTGGCCGTGTTGGCTTTGAGACGCGCTCAAGGGGAGGCGAATGAAATCGAGGCGCGCCGGATGGCGTTGGCCATGGCGGCTCGGTGGCTGGGTCGTGAGCCGCGCGATTTGATAAGGTTTGCGGGCAGGTATGATAGCTTGGCGAATGACCTCTGTCAAAACGTGCTGGCCTCGGCTGCGAAGACTTTGGCGTCAGACTGGATGGCGCAGCAGTTGGATTGGTTGGGCATCGATCCGAACACGGCGAAGGGGTTACCCAAACGATGCGCTCAGGGGCCAGTAGAATCACAGGCGAAGCACATGATGAATAGATTAGAGAGAGTGAGGATACACGATGGAGAGAAAAGAAGTTGTCGTGTTGATGCTGGATGATCGGTCAGTGACGGGTTTCTTGCGAGAGACAACCCCATACTGGATCGTGGTGGTGAGCGGGAGCCGAGCGCGGGTGCGCTATATTCCCTGGGCTGCTATCGTTTGGGTAGAAGAGTTACAGGATGAACCGCCGATCTGATGTGGTTCCTGCTTGTGCTCACCGTCACCGCTTATGCTCCCTCAGCCGGCGGTATCAACTGTGACGCCGATTGCAGCGTCACGGCCAGCGGGGCGTTGCCGGTCGCGGGTGTGGCTTCATGCCCCCGCGATTGGCCCTTTGGTGCGCGGCTGTACGTGCCAGGCTATGGAGAGGCTGAGTGCCAGGATCATGGCGGGGCGATCTACGGGCGGCGGATTGAGGTCGTGATAGAGCCAGAGGAAGTCGCAATGGAATGGGGCGTGAAGCGGTTGGGGGTGTGGGTGCAAAAGGAGCCTTGGCCATTATCGTGGTATTACGACCTGAGCCGGAGGCACTAAGGTGAACCTTCCCGACACACCGCAAGAACGCGCCGCCGTCATAGCCTGGCGGCTGGCGCAGGGCGAGGCGTTGTCGGTGGGTGAAGCAGTGGCGCTATTGGGGGTGACGGAGCGTAGGGCGCAGCAGTTGTTTCGTGAACTCTCGCGGGTGTTACCTATCTTCCGCGATGACGACAGTGATCGGTGGTTGTGGGTGATGGTGAAGCTCCTGAAAAACTAATACAGCAGCTATTGACTGTTAACTACATTATGGTATAATATAGCTAGGAATGCCCTCTACTTAGAGTAGGGGATCCAAAAAGGTTTTGGCCGCTGAACCGCAATCAGCGGCCTTTCCTTGCGCGCCTGCAACGGGCGTACTGTAAAGGGGCTTCGGGTTGTTGTGGTATAATGGGATAGGCTTATGTCTATCTTTTTTTGGTTGGATCAAAATGACGTTCGCTTGTTGCGCCACAATTTCCCTTGTGGCCATTATCCCCCTTTCACTTTTACCAAGGAGCTTTTATCATGAAAATGCCCTGGCAGTCTAAGACCATTGCGTTCAACTCATTAGCTGCGATTGTGGTTGTGGCCAACATGTTCGGTTATGCCGACTTCGTGCCGGACGCGCAGGTCGTAACGTTGGTGGCCCTGGTGGCCAACCTCGTACTGCGCTACATGACATCTGAGGGGTTGTATCCGTTCTGGCAAGGTTCACCGGAGTAGCATCGATCTCAAGTTAATAGGAGTAACATCGTGCCCGATCTTGACGGACGGATGAGTGACAGGGAACTGTTGATCTCCCTAAACGCCCAAGTTGCCGCCTTGGCGCGACGACTGGATGACAACCTGACCGCGATGAATGCTCGGTTCAGTCGCGGTCGGAGCAAATTTGAGGAAATAGAGGACGTGCAGCATGACCATGAGAACCGCATTGGGCAACTGGAGGTTTTTCGACAGGGTGTTACATGGCTGGCGATGGCTGTAGGGCTGTTGGTCGTGGCCTTGTTGTGGTCGATCTTCACGGGTCAGGCGGGGGTGGTGTTTAAGTGAGTTTACGGATCGACTATGTGCCGCTGGCCGAGCTAAAGCGTTGGCCGCGCAACCCAAAAGAGCATGACTTGGGAGCATTACATCAGTCCGTAGCGCGGTTCGGCTTCGTCAACCCCATCATCGTCAACGAGGCCACGGGTTACATACTGGCAGGGCACGGTCGGCTGGACACATTACAGCAGCGCAAGGCAGCGGGCGAGCCTATCCCCGACGGGCTGAAGGCGAACGGGCGGGATTGGCTCGTGCCGGTAGTGCGCGGCGTGGAGCTACCGAGCGAGGAGGCCGAAGCCTACGCCGTGGCCGACAACCGCCTGGTGGAGCTCGGCGGCTGGGACACGGAGGGGCTGGCCGAGGTGTTGAGTGACCTGGCCGCGAACGACGCGCTGGACGGCGTGGGGTTTGACGGCGACGACCTGGACGAGCTGTTGGTGGAATTGGGCGCAGGGTTTGACGCGCCGGACGACCCAGGGCCGCAGGTCGACAAGGCCGAGGAGTTGCGCGAGAAGTGGGGCGTCGAGAGCGGGCAGTTGTGGCGCATTCCGAGCAAGACGGCGGAGGG
>JBHHTZ010000558.1:0-3253 GCA_046753605.1 Anaerolineae bacterium | reverse complement strand
CAACCGGAAATGCGATCAGGTAGCCGGCTGTGGGGCCGAGCAGCGTGACGAGTCCGCTGCGCCCCAGGGCGAATACCGGCAGGCCGGCGGCGCCCTCGGCCAGGTACAGTAGCAGACTCCACGCGCCCAGCCGGCTGCCCAGCAGCGCTCCGGTCAGGAGCACCGCAAACGTCTGGCCGGTGATGGGCACGGGCGTGAACGGCAGCGGGATCGACACCTGCGCCGCCGCCGCGTTGATCAGGCTGAACGCGACGACCAGCCCAAGATCTCGTGCAAGACTGCTGGGCGGGACCAGGACATCGGACAGGGTAAGGGAACGCGGGCTCGATTGCATTATTCATCTCCTTCCTCGGTCAACCTTGGATGGTATGTCCTATATTGCTGCCGCTCTGCGAACCGCGTGGTCGCCTCGAAGCCGGCCTCCCGTGCCATCTCCAACCCCCGTGCGATACCGTCTCCCAGGTGGCTCGTCCTGTGTGCGTCGGTCCCGACGGTCAGGACCTCGCCGCCCAGTTCACAATACCAGCGAACGACCGCCGGGCCGGGCAGCGGCTCTCCCACCGGATAGCGCAGCCCGGAGCAGTTAATCTCGATGCCCTTGCCGCGGTCGATGAGGCTTCGAAGTGCGGCGCGAATCAGGTCGGCGAAGGGCGTCGGATCGAAGGTGGTGTGCCGCTTCGGCAGGTCCAGATGGGCCAGCACGTCGAAATCGCCGGCCTGGCACAACTGCACTAACTCCTCGAAGTAGGCGCGCCAGGCAACCTCGGCGGGCCGGCCATCAAAGAACTCCGGCCGGAAGGTGGGCCGGCCGTCCACCCAGTGCAGGGAGCCGATCACGAAGTCGAATGGGTAGGCAGCGAGTAGAGCGGCGGTTTCGTCGGGATAGCGATGCGGCTCCCCGACTTCGACGCCGGCGCGGATCGTCAGGCGGTCGCCGTAGCGCCGGCGCGCGATCTCGATGGCCTCGAAGTAGGCTGCCGGCTCGAGATAGCGGTAGCAACTGTCGAGATGCTCGAAGTCAGCATGTTCGGTGAACGCAATCTCCTGCAGGCCGACCTCGATCGCTCGCCGGCACATGGCGTCCAGCGTGTCGTGGGCGTCGCAGGAGAAGGTGGTGTGGACGTGGTAGTCTACGAGAAGATCCATGCTGTCGTAAGAGCCGAGCTTGATCGGCTGGCGTGAAACGTGAAACGTAAAACGTGAGGATTCTCACTTGAACCGGTCATCACGTTTCACGTTTCACGCCAGCATGTTTCACCGAAGGCTGCCGGTTGGTTTTCAGTTCTCAAAGTGTGGTCAGTACGCCTTCGCAAATACGGCCTGCTCTTCGGCCTCTGCGCCGCAGAAGAGGCATGTGCCCGTCCCCTCGGGCTGCTCGAAGGGGATACAGCGGATGGTTGTGCCACCCAGTTCGGCCTTGGCGCGATCTTCGCACGTCCCGCTGCCGCACCACCAGGCGTAGGCGAAGCCGTAGCCGCCGGCCTCGGGTACGACCTGGCGGAAGGCGTCCAACGTTTCAGGATAGAAGCTGTTCTCGCGGAGAAATGCTTTAGCCTGCTTGAACAGACTGGCCTGGATATCCTCCAGGAGTCCGGGGATGCGAGCCGGCGCCTCAGCCATGGGAAGGATGGACTTGCCCTCACGCCCGGAGACATCGCGCCGGGCGATCACAACCTGGTCGTTCTCCACGTCACGTGGCCCCACATCAATGCGCACAGGCACACCGCGCATCTCCCAGTCGTTGAACTTGAAACCAGGGCGCAGGCCCTCGCGCCGGTCGATTTCGACCCGCACGTTGGCCGGCAGGCTCTGGGCCACGCGCTCCGCAGCCGGCATGACGACCGCGCGCTCCTCGTCGGTCCGCCAGATGGGCACGAACACCACCTGGATGGGGGCAACTCGCGGCGGCAGCCGCAATCCCTGGTCGTCGCCGTGGACCATGATGATGGCGCCGACGAAGCGGGTGCTCAGGCCCCAACTCGTTTGATGGACGTACTGGAGTTCGTTGTTCTCGTCCAGGTACTGAGATTCAAACGCGCGGGCGAAATTGTCGCCCAGATTGTGGCTCGTGCCGGACTGGAGCGCCCGCATGTCTCGCATCATGGCCTCGATGGTGTAGGAGCGGATAGCGCCGGCGAACTTCTCGCTGTCGCTCTTGCGGCCGGGGACTACGGGCACCGCCGCGACGTTTTCGGCAAAATCCTGGTATACCCCCAACATGCGGATGGCTTCCTCTTCAGCCTCCTGGGGTGTCGCATGGGCGGTGTGCCCTTCCTGCCACAGGAATTCCAGAGTGCGCAGGAAGGGCTTGGTCCGCTTTTCCCACCGCACCACATTGCACCACTGATTGATCAGCAAGGGCAGGTCGCGGTATGATTGAATCCACTTCGCGAACATGGCGTTGATGATGGTCTCCGAGGTGGGCCGGACGACGTATGGCTCTTCCAACTCCTCGCCGCCACCGATGGTGACCAGGGCCAATTCCGGCGCGAACCCCTCAACGTGCTCGCTCTCCTTCTGGATGAAGCTGTAGGGGATGAATAGCGGGAAGTATGCGTTCTTGTGGCCGGTAGCCTTGAAGCGCTCATCCAGGGCTGCCTGGACGTTCTCCCAGACAGCGTAGCCGTAGGGCCGAATGACCATGGAACCCTTCACCGGCGCGTAGTCGGCCAACTCGGCCTCGCGAATCACGTCGAGATACCACTGAGAGAAATCTTCGCTCTGTGGCGTTACGCCTTTATTTGACATGCAAACTCCTTCAGTTACAAATCAGTCTTCTGATGCCGGCGGTTGAAACCGCGCCTACCATTGCAAAGCGCTGTCCTGAGCCCGTCGAAGGGGCCGGTTTCGCAGGGGCGACAGGTGGCTGAGCAGTTACGTCTCACCTCTGGATGGCTTGCCGGAGGGCTTCACACGCCTCGGCCGGGTCATCAACGAATTGGAAGTGGCGCAGCTCATCCTCGGAAACGTACAGCTCGGCGCGAATGGACTCAAAGACAGATCTCCAGGCATCCCCCAGCAGGATGATCGGCTTCGCGCTGCCGAGCTTCGCCAGATTCCACACGACGGCCAGTTCTGCCAGCGTTCCCATACCGCCGCGCAAAATGATGTAGGCGTCGGCCGGCTCGATAATGTGCCGCAGCCGCTCGAACAGGTCCGTCGTGCAGACTTCCTCATGGAACCAGCCGTTGACGGGCACCGAAAACACCTGGGAAGTGACGGCGATGACGTGACCGCCGGCTTCGTTTGCGCC
>JBHHTZ010000557.1:0-3254 GCA_046753605.1 Anaerolineae bacterium | reverse complement strand
ATCACCAGGACGATGGGCACGATCTGGGACCAGCCTGACAGCAGGTGTGCCAGGGCTTCCACCAGCCGTGCACGTTCATCGATGGGGCTAATCGCGATGCGCGGGGCGTGATCGGACAGCGCCGCAGCCAGCGGTGGCAGCAGGGGACTGAGCACCTGAAGCCAGATGGATTCCACCAGCCCAACCAGTTGGTCGGCATGACCGGCCGACAGGCCGGTGGCCAGCGCCTCCACCAGAGGGCCGTAGGGCAATGTTGCGGCCTGTTCCTGACAGTTGCCCCACAGCACCTGCACACCGCGTCGCTGGATTTCGCCGGCCACCGTTTCCAGCAAGCAGGTCTTGCCCACGCCGGCCTCGCCCGCCACCAACACGACGTGCCGCTCACCCTGGAAAACGTGCTCGGCGAAACTGAGCAACTGCGCCCGCTCCGCCTCCCGCCCGACCAGGGGAATCGGGAATTGGCGAAGGCTGTCCAGGGTGACCGGGCCCGACGGATAATCCGCTGGTCGCTGGCCTCTACGGGTGATGATCTGTTGTGCCAGCGCTGCTGTTTCCGGCCCCGGTTCCAGATCAAGCTCATCACGCAAGATCTGACGACACACGGCGAACTGTTGGAGTGCGGCCTCCGGCCGGCCCAGCCGGGCGTAGAGGTGCATGAGGTCACGGTGAGCGGCTTCCCGCAGTGGATCAGCTTGTGCCAGGGCGAGGGCTGATTCCAGGGCTGCTTCGTAGCGGCCGGCCGCGCTTTCCAGGTGGCTCAGGCTCTCCAGAGCTTGCAGGTACAGCTCCCGTAGCCGCTCCCGTTCCAGCATCACCCAGTCATCGTAGAACCCTTCCAGCAAATCGCCCCGATACAACTGGACCGCCTGACGAAGGTCGTCCAGGACCGTCTGCCGTTGCTCAGGATCGGCGTATCGCCGGCTCATTTCCCCGTGCTCAGACCACACATCCGACAGGTGAGGCTCCAGCAAGGCGCGGAAGGCGGCCACATCCACCCACAGGGGAACTTCGGGAGGGATGCGGATCGCATCTCCATCTGCTGCGACAGTATCCGGGAGAGCCCGACGGATGTGCCACAGGGCCTGGCTGAGGGCCCGGCGCGCGCGGTTTTCCGGCACGTCGGGCCACCAGATGCCGGCCAGCACCGAGCGGGGGTGGGGACGCTCACGGTGCAGCAGCAGGTAGGCCAGCAGAGAGCGGGCAGCCGTGGATGCCGGCAGTGGCAAGGGATCGCCGGCCAGGTGATCTCCCGTCGCATCGCCGTGCAGGATTTGCAGCGAGCCCAACAAGTGCGCGCGGACCGTGTCAGCCATCGTACTCTGTAGATCATTCATGAAACAGAAACCGGCACCGGCAAAGTGGCTTCCGATTGGAAAGACCGGCAGAGCCTCATCAGCGTGAAACGTGAAACGTGAGCATTTCCGCAGAAACGGGTCATCACGTTTCACGTTTTACGTTTCACGAGGTGGCCAGCGGGGTCAAGCAGAAGTTACTTTCTGCGCCATCAGCATACCGGCTTTCGGTTCCACGTAATTATAGCCCAGTGGCTGGGGATTGTCACAGGACGGAGGTAAAAAAGGGGTGAAATGTCAGAGGACAATGACCGCCGACCCACAGCGGCCGGCCACTGGGGTCGGCGGTCGATCTCACTCGCTCCTGCGCAACAGCGGCAGATAGAGGTAGATATCAAGCTCTGGCGTGGGCGAGACGGTTGCCGTTGCCGTCGCAGTGGCCGTAGGGCCTGGCGAGAGGGTCACCGTCGGTGTCGGCGTCGGTGTGTTCGCTGATGGCTGCGTCGCCGGCTCGACCACCTCGAAATTGGCGGTGGTGATCTGGGCCGTTGCCGGGTCCTGGCCGTCCGTCCACGGCCCGTAGGCAAACGGGATTGGTCCCAATTCGTCGTTGAGCGTCTCCATCACGATTTGCCACTTAGTCTTGCCGGCCGGCAGCGGCGTGCGCGGCGCCTCCCCGATCAGCGCATTCACCTGATCGTCGGTCAGATGGAGATCGGCGGTAGTGATCTCCTCGGCATAGAAGATGAACCCGCCGGCGTTGTCCACCAGGTAGGCGCCGTACGTGCGCAGCGCCGTGAGAAACATCCGGGTGATGGGCGACAATTGGTCCTCGTCAATCGGATCCCCCGAATCGTCCACGATGGCTTGCTTCAGGCGGATGCGCTGGCCGGCCGCCAGGGCGAGGGGGTTGGTGTTGTAGAAGTCGGTCTCGGTCGTTGAGGCCGGATAGAAGTAGTCGGACGGGAGTGGCTCAAACGGGTCGCTGCTGAGATTGCGCGGGCCGGGGATGGCGAGCGCCAGGGCATGGGAAATCGCCCCGCTCTTGATGTCTTCGGGCAGGATCAGGCCGGCCAGCAGCGGTGGTCCCGTAGCGCGGGCGCTGGAGTAGGTGTCAACGTTGGCCCCCGATCCACGCACGTCGAAGAAGTCAATGGCCCCTGCCTCAAGAATGGTGGTCCCGGTCAGCCCACTGCCCTGGCTTCGGCACTCTCCGTCGCGAAGAGTCGTCGCCTGCCAGAAATCATACGCCATGAATGTATCCGGTTGGTAGAGCACCAGATGGCCGTCGGAGTCTGTGCCCTGCGGGTTGGCGGGGCGCACCGTGCCGGCGGGGGCGGGCACGGGCACCGGTCCGCCCAACCGGTCGATTCCGAATTTGGGGCTGGGCCACTCCAGGTTGCCGTCGTAGTCGCAGATCAGCACGTTCTGCTGGCCCGAGCCGGCACGGAAGATGGGCATAGTGTACTCATCGAAGTTCACCCACATCACCGGGAACCAGTCCGCCGGCCCAGGTGGATAGAGCGACGTGGTGTCGCCGTGCAGCACGCGGTAGGTGACAAGGACTTGCTGGTCGCTTTCGGGCAGGACCGCCGCACCGGTGGCGGTCTGGTTCCAGGCGCTGTCGGGAGCGAAGAGCGGGGTGGGGAGCGTGAAGTCGCGCGGCAGCATCGGGGCATCGGCCAGGCTTGAGTAGTTGGGGTTGGCACGAGTCGCTGCCCCAGTGGGGGAGCCAGCGCCCGAACCCAGTACGCCCAGCAGACTGATTGTCGCTGCTACCAGGATAAGCCATCTGTACTTTCGTCTCATGATCTCAATCTCCTGTCTGGTTGCGCAGGTTTGACACGCGTCGATCAAAGCCCGGAGATTTGCTCACCGAGCGGACCCCATCAGCGAAGCTTTCGCGGTAACTACCCAGCCTGTCATTGCGAGGCGGCGCTTTTCCGCCGCCTGTCCTGAGCT
>JBHHTZ010000556.1:0-3255 GCA_046753605.1 Anaerolineae bacterium | reverse complement strand
GCGGCCCAGGCGTCCCGTTTGTAGTAAGCCACGTAGCGGAGCGGAGTGGCGTTCGGCGTGACATCATTCTACGAGCGGCTGCCGGCACTCCGCTGCGCTGCGTGCCTTACTACGAACATGGCCTGACTACGAAAACTGCTTGGTTTAGTGGGAACGATTTGAGGAGCATGATTCAGATGCCATCCAGAATCACTTGCATCGCCTGCTCGATATTCCGCAGCGAGTTGGAGGGACTGCGGGCCAGCGGGGAAATCGAATTTCCGGTTCGCTATGTGGACTCGGCGCTCCACATCCACCTGGACAGGCTGCGCCGGCGTCTCGACGTGGTCCTGGTGAGCGAGCTGGATCGAGGCGCGAAGGTCTTGCTCCTGTTCGGTGACTGCCATCCGTACATGTATGACCAGACCTCGATGGCCGGCGTGGACCGCGTCCAGGGCCTGAATTGCCCCGAGATTCTGCTGGGGCGGGAGGAGTACCGCGCCCTGCGCCGGCACGGCGCCTTTTTCCTCATGCCGGAGTGGACCATCCGCTGGCGCGAGATCTTCCAGGAGGAACTGGGCCTGGAAAGTGACGTTGCCAGGGACATGATGGGGGAGATGTTTCGCGAATTGCTCTACCTGGACACCGGCCAGATACCCATACCCACGGAGCACCTGGAGGCGTTTTCAGCCTACACCGGCCTTCCCTGGCGGATCATGCCAGTGGAGCCGGATCGCATGCTGGCCGGCATTCGGGAGGCGTTGGAAAGGATTCGGGAAGATGAAGAGTGATGCGAAGTTTGGAACGGCGAACCCAAGGCCCGCGTTTGAGGCGATGGCGTTCGACATTCTGGGCAACCTGTTGCGCACAGCGGAAAGTCCGGCTGCCCTGAGCACCTATCTCGCGGAGCAACTGCGTGAGCTGACAGGGGCGCGAACCATTCTCTTGCTGCAATGCGTGCATGACTCTGACGCCGCCGGCCACCGGCTCGTGGCGGTCAATCCGCAGCGCCGCCGCAGCCTGGCCGAATCGCCCGAGGTTAGCCGGCTGGCTGAGCTGGCCGACGATCTCCGAAGCTCCACCGTGTGGGGCATGGGCGGGGGGCGCAACGGTGCGGACGCAATTCTCGCAGCGCTAGGCTGTGGCCTGTCGATCGCCGTGCCGCTGCGCGTGGGCAAGATTGGCATGGGAGCCCTTTTGCTGCTCGATCTCCCGGATGCCCACGGCATCGACCTGGTGATGGAAGTTCTGGACATGCTGTCCACCGTCGTCGCCCTCGTCTTTCGCAATGCGCTCCTGTATGAGGAGCAGGAAGCGACCATTGAAGCCCGAACACGGGAACTCAAGAAGATTGAATGGCTGCTGACGACAGGCATAGAGGCTGATGAGAAAGGAAAAAGGTCCTACCAGCAGCCTTACGGCAATCTCGTTGATCTCAACACGAGCCGACTGATATCTGATGCCGTCGGAGAAGATGTCCTCACAGGGATCGTCGGTGACTACCTTGATTTGCTCGACACCTCGGCGGCGGTCTACGAGAAGAATGGCGACTATGCGCTCGGAATCTTTGCCTCCGGTTGGTGCCGCCTCCTGGACCATGCGTCACGCAGTCTGTGCGGCACCGGCGATAACAGGGCGGCGCTGAACAGCGGCCAGTGGCACTGCCATGAATCGTGCTGGACTGAAGCTTCCAAGGTATCTATCGAAAAGGGTCTGCCGGTCGATATCGAATGTAAGGGTGGGATTCGGCTCTACGCCGTTCCCATTTGGGCCGGCGATGAAGTCGTAGGATCCATAAATCTTGGCTATGGCGATCCCCCCGAAGATCCCCGCGAGCTGCAGGAAATTGCAGACGGATACCGCGTGAGCGTGGACGAACTTATCGAACAGGCCCATGCGTATGAGTCTCGTCCACCTTTTGTCGTTGAGGTTGCCAAGAGCCGTCTGCAAACCTCGGCACGGTTGATTGGCGAAATCACTGAGCGCAAGCAGGCAGAAGAGGAGATCCGGCGTCATACCAAGGAACTGGCCGCCCTCAACGTCATCGCTGTCTCGACGAGCGAAGCCCTGGACATGGAGACGATCCTCCACGCTGCTTTGCGCGAGGTTGTGATCGTGACCGGTGTGGATGGCGCCGAGTGCCATCTGCAGGACGATAACGGCGACCTGGTCCTGGCCGGCACGTGGGGGCTGGACGACACTTTCGTTGCAGCCAGCCACGATTACCGCTTTCCCCTCGGCGAGGGCATCCCTGGACGGACTTTCGCCCGTCGTGAGCCTGTCTACGTGGCCAACGCGTCAACGGACCAACGTTATCTGCGGCGCGCGGAGGCCGGCGCTGCGGGCTATTGTTCCCTGCTGTGCGTGCCCATCCTTGGACGCGAGTCACTACTGGGTACGTTCATGCTCTACAGCCGCAAACCTCGTGAATTCGCGCCGGAAATGCAGACCCTGTTGATGACCGTTGGCGGACAACTGGCTGTGGCCCTGGAGCGGGCGCGGCTGCATGAGGACCTCCAGGTGTACGCCGCACAACTGGAGCAGCGCGTGGCCGAGCGCACAGCCGAGTTGGAGGCGTTCACCTACTCCGTCTCCCACGACCTGCGCGCTCCGCTGCGAGCGATTGATGGCTTCGCACAGGCCCTGCAGGAGGACTACGCCGGCCTGCTGGACGCCGAGGGACAACACTACCTGGAACGCCTGCGGGCCGGCAGCCAGCACATGGGCCAGTTGATCGACGATCTGCTGAACCTGTCGCGGGTGAGCCGGCAGGAACTCGAACGACGCCCCCTGGACCTGGCGGCTATGGCCCGGCGGGCGTTTGAGGACCTCGCGCCGTACCGGGCCGGGCGTGAGATTGACTTTCGGGTCTCGGCCTGCCCGCCGGCGCACGGCGACGCCCGTCTGATGGCATTGGTGGTGTATAACCTGCTGTCCAATGCCATCAAGTTTACTCGCGAGCGCGAGCCGGCTATAATTGAGTTTGGATACCAGACCGAGGGGGCAGAGCCGGCCTACTTCGTGCGCGACAACGGCGTGGGCTTCGACATGGCCTACGCCGGCCAGCTTTTCGCTCCCTTCCAGCGCCTGCACCGCGCCGAGGACTACCCCGGCACCGGCATCGGCCTGGCCATCGTCCACCGCGTCATCCAGCGCCACGCCGGCCGCGTCTGGGCCGAAGCCGGCGTTGATCAAGGCGCGACATTCTACTTCGTGATCTAAGATTGCAGATTGCAGATTGCAGATTGCAGATTGCAGATTGCAGATTGCAGATTG
>JBHHTZ010000555.1:0-3256 GCA_046753605.1 Anaerolineae bacterium | reverse complement strand
CTTCACTACGTTCGCAGCTACTCAGGGTGCTCGCGTTATTAGCCTGAGTAGTAACCAAAGGCGGAGAAATGTGCGCGAGAGCGCTGCACTACCTGGTGGACTAGGAGGTTGTTGTCACCCAATTCCTTGCAAGCGCCTTCGTAATGAACGCCTCCGCCAATTTGCTATCCACTGGCCTGGAAATATGATTCCCTTGCCCATACTCACATTCCAGCGCCTTGAGTTGGGCCAGTTGCTCCGCCGTTTCGACGCCCTCCGCGATCACATCCATGCCCAGATTGTGGGCGAGCGCCACAATCGTCCGCACAACCTCTGAATTGCCCCCATTCACACCCATCTGGCTGACGAAGGTGCGGGCGACCTTTATCGTGTTCAGTGGAGAATACTGCAGATGACCTAATGACGAATAGCCTGTGCCGAAATCATCGATCTGCACCTGAACCCCCAGGTCCTGTAGCTGCGAGAGAGTTACAGAAGCAGATTCGGCGTGCTCCATGAGTACGCTCTCCGTGATCTCCAGTCTCAAACTGCCGGCATCAAGGCCGGTTTCTTGCAGAATTTGCTCGATCTGCTCGACTAGATCAGGTTGCGCAAACTGTCGACCGGAAAGATTCACGCTGATCGTCAAAGGTGGGTCTGTGGGGAATTGTGCCTGCCATGCACTCACCTGCCGGCATGCCTCGCGGAGCACCCACTGGCCGATGGGGATGATCAGTCCGGTCTCTTCCGCTATCGGGATGATCTCGGCCGGCGGGATGAGGCCGCGTTGGGGGTGTTGCCATCGCAGAAGCGCCTCGAGGCCGGCGAGCCGACCGGTCGCCAGCGACATGATGGGTTGGTAATGAAGCCGGAACTCCTGGCGTTCCAGCGCCCGACGCAAGCCCGTCTCCGACTCCCGGCGCGCCGCCGCATGGGCTCGCATAGCGGTATCGAACACCTCATGGCGGACCTTGCCCAGCGATTTCGCACGATACATCGCGATGTCGGCGTCGCGCAGGACGTCCTCCGGCTGGCGATAACCCGTCTTACTCATCGCGATTCCGATACTCACGGAGACGCAGACCTCGTGCCCGTTCAGGTTAAAGGGTAATACCAGTGCCGCCTGAACCCGTTCAGCAACCCGGGTTGCGTCGCTGGCGTCGTGGACGTCTTCGAGCAAGATCACGAACTCATCGCCCCCCAGGCGCGCGGCCGTATCCTCGGTGCGCAGGCACGACTCCAGTCGATGCGCGCTGCCGATAAGCAGTTGATCGCCGATCTCGTGCCCAAGGCTGTCGTTAACTGCCTTGAAGTCATCGAAGTCCAGGAAGAGTACGGCGAACGAATAATCGTCGCGCCGTTTTGCACGCTCGACGGCACGTCCCAGGACGGCCATGAACAGGATCCGGTTTGGCAAGCCTGTCAGTGCATCGTGAAAGGCATAATAGTGGAGGAGTTGTTTTTCATCGCGCGTGCGGTCGGTGGCGTCAGACTGGGGTTTACCCATTCGGTAGGTCCTCCCGTTTGCGTCCTGGCCGGCAAATCCCTGGCTGAGTATCTGACGGTAGGTTCCGTCCTTGTGTAACATGCGGTGTTTCGTTTCGGAGTAGGGGTTAAGCCCTGCGAAATGAGCAAAGAGGGTTGGACTCACCTCATTGATGTCCGACAATGTAGCCAGTGTTGTCATAACCTCCCTCAGATCTGTCCATGGTGTGTTGAAGTGTTCACCCCCTGTTCACTCAATACTATACCGCCATTCTGGCAAAATGTCAGTAAACGCCTCGTATGAGCCTCGTATCAACATTGTAAAGGATGGGGGAGGGTAAGAGTGCGGATTGCTCGGATTTGCGGATTCCGCGCCCAGAAATCCGTGCATCCGTCTTGCGTTGGAAAGGGGGGCTTAATCAGAGCTCAACCACACCGTATCCGGGGGACTGTCGGCATGTCGGCGTCGCGCTGCACTGCTTGCAAAAAAGGGGGCCGGCTGAGGTGCTTTGAGAAGTTGCGCCTCAGCCGGCCAGCCAACACCTTCAGCAACGGGAGATGCTTACACTGTTAGACGCCTGGGCATCGTGAACGTGTACGTGATGCGTGGTGCGTGGTGCGTGGTAAACGCCTTGCGTTTCACGTTTCACGCTGCGAGAGTTCTTCTTGCCCCGTATCGCCCAGCGCCTGCTCCAGCGCCTGGACCACGGGTTGGTCCGGTGCGAGGACCTGGAGGTGCTGCAAGGCGGAGCGGGCGGCTTCGGTATCGCCCAGTTCCAGGCTCAACGTGCCAAAGGTGGTGAGGACCCCGACGTCGTTCGGCGCCACCTGCACAGCCTGTTTGATGCACTCGGTGGCCTTGACGTAGCGGTCCTGCGCACGGTAGACTTCGATGAGGTTCAGCAGTGCATCGGTATGTCCGGGCGCGGCTTTGAGGGCGGCCTGGAAAGCCTCCTCAGCCGCCTCAAGCTTGCCAAGCTGGTACTGGGCGATGCCCAACTGGTTGTGCAGGGCCGGCTCCTGGGGTGCCAGTTCGGCGGCGCGACGCAGGGCGGGTACGGCCTCCTCAACCCGGCCCAGGGCCATGAGGGTGGAGCCCAGGGCGGTGTGGCCGGCGGCCAGGTCGGGGGCCTGCTCGGTCAGGCGGGCAAATTCGCCGGCGGCTGTTTCGAGGTCGTCGCGGTCGAGGGCGGCTTGGCCGGCGGCGAATAGGTCTGTGATAGCTTGCTCGGCCGCCGCCAGATGGCCGTCGCTCGCGTCCACCGAAGCGAAGCGACGAATGGGCCGTTGACACAAGGCTGCAATGCGCTGCCGGACGGCCTCGGCGGCACGATCCCAGGTGAAGTTGGCCTGGATGTAGGCCCTGGCGGCCTGGCCTTTGGCCCTGGCTTCGGCCGGGTTGGTCACCACGTGCCGCATCAACTGTTGCAGCGCCTCGCGGTCGGGGTCGGCCCACCAGGGATAGTCCACCGTCTCCAAATCCCCGATGTGCTTCTGAGGCAACCGCACTTCCCGGGCAGGGATCAGATAGGCCGTCTCCGGGGTGCAGAAGTCCAGCGCTGCGCCGTGTCCGGTTACGATGACGGGCCGGCCACTACTCATCGCCTCGGCGATGGGCAGGCCAAAGCCTTCACCCCGGTACGGGTGCACCAGGCAATCGCAGGCTGTGTACAGGCCGGCCAATTCCTCATCGTTTAGCATGCGGTCGATGTACTCGATCTCTGGCGCGTTGGGTGTGTTCCGGCAGGCGGCGATCATGTCCTGAGCTGTTTGCCCTTTGTAGAAGGATTGG
>JBHHTZ010000554.1:0-3270 GCA_046753605.1 Anaerolineae bacterium | reverse complement strand
TGGTTCCTATGGGTTTACTACTCAGCCTTCCTGATGCCGGCGGTTGAAACCGCGCCTACCATTGCGAAGTCGCCCCCTTCGACAGGCCCTTCGATAAACTCAGGACGAGGCTCAGGACAGGCTTCGGCGACTGGTCTTCAGCCGGCGCAGGTTACATTGAGTTGACCTGAGCATTATTGGTTACACGGTCCATCGCGGCGCGGTATTGTTGCTCGATAGTGCGGTCGGCTAACCGGCCATAGATCATCGTCGTATTGAGGTTCTCATGACCCATCAACCGTTGCAAGCCTACCAGACTCATCCCGTTGTTCAACAACAGGGTAGCGTAGGTATGCCGCAACCGGTGGGGAGAAACCCCCTTCACCCCCGCGGCTTCTCCCAGCCGACGGATGCGGTACCAGGCCATGTAGTAGCTCAAAGGTCGCCCGTTGCGACTCAACACCAGGTCATCGGCGGTGTGCGGGACCGTCTCCAGATAGCACCCGATCCGCTGGGCGGCCTGTTGAGTCAGAAAGACCACCCGATCCCGTTGGCCTTTGCCCTCCCGCACCCGGATGCGCCGCGCCGCCAGGTCCAGGTCCTTGACCTGCAAGTCCAACGCTTCGCTCACCCGCAAGCCGGCATAGGCCAGCAGAACGTACAGCGCAATATTCAACCAATCCGCATCTTGGGCTTCCCTTTCCCGCCCGGTCACATGCGCCTCCAGGGCAACCACCTCTTCCGGGTTCAGATGCTGGGGCAGCGGATCAGGCAGCGCCAGGGCCGGTCGCCGCGGCACTTCAGCCAATCGTCCCCGCTCGACCAGATAGCGCAGCACGCCGTACAGGGTGTCCAAATGGCCTTTCACCGTCTTGGCCTTCAGCCCGCGGCCCAATTGGGCGTCTATGAAGGCCGCTACGTCGGCCGTCGTCAGGTCGTCCCAGCTCTCAAACGCCCGGCGCTCCAACTGCCAGCGCCAGAAAAAGCGCAACTCGCGCAGCCGGGTGCCGGCGTGGTGCTGGCGGCGCGACGCTTTCCAACGCGGCCACTGGTGGCGGACCCAGTCCAGGCAGCCCTCCCGCAACCAGGCCGGCCAGTCAGGCATCCAATCCGCACCGTCAAAAGGAGCGGGAATCTCACGTTTCACGCTGGCCGGGCCGGTAGCGGCCACCACCGGCGGCGATGTTTCCACCTCGACCGCCGGCTGGACCGGCGGCGCGCTGGCCCGTTCCATGGCCGCCTCGTAGCTGCGGCGCACCTGAACGTCCGCCCCGTCGATGTACGGCTGGGTGGTCTGGACACTGCTGTGGCCCAGGAGACGGGACAATGCCAGGACCGGCATCTCGTTCTCGGCCATCCAGCGGGCATAGGTGTGGCGCAGCCGATGGCAGGTCACTGCCACGCCACTTTCCAGCGCATACTTCCGCATCCGCTCCTGGATGCCCCCCACGGTGATAGGCTTCCCAAACCGATTGCGGAACACCGGCTGCTGCGGGTCGCCAACCGGCTCTCGCTTCAGATATGCCGCCAGTGGCCGGTACCCTTCCCGACACAGGTAGACCACCCGCTCCTTGCGCCCTTTGCCCATCACCCGCAGCCGCACCGGGGCGGCCGGGTCCTCCGGTATCGTGATGTCTCCCTGCCGCAGCCCCTGCACCTCGCCCACCCGCAGGCCGGCGTAGAGCATCAGGCAGATCATGGCCAGATCCCGCTGCTTCTTCACCGCCTTCAGCAACTGTTCTACCTCGGTGTTCGAGAGGTCCCGGGGCAAGCGCCGCGGCTGACGCCCGGCGTGACGCCGCATCGTCACCGGGTTGGACCGCTCCGGCTTCCCGCTCTCTTCGGCCAGGAAGTCGAAGAACGTCTTGAGCGCCGCCGCCCGCCGCTTCACCGTCGCCGGTGCCAGACCCTGGCTGTGTTGCTGATCGACAAAGCGATCCACGTCTCGGATGGTGACCTCCATCAATGGAGCAGAATAATGTTCAACGAACAAACGCAAGTCACTCACGTAATGTTTGGCCGTCGAACGACCGGGAAATCGGCGTTTCAGATAGGCCTCGAACTGTTGAATCCACTCGGCATTGGTTCGTGTTTTCATGACTGACCTCCTCGGTTATTATAACACCGATGAGGTCAACTCGCTGTAACGAAGGCCGGCTTCGCAAGGGTTGCCGCGAATTCATTCGCCAGGGTCCAGCCCAGGAAACCGGCAAATCGCTATGGCAACTCAATCTGTTGCCAGCGGCTGCTGCTCCATCTCTTCGAGCTCGCGCTGGAGTTGCTCCAGGTCTGCCCCGCCAGCCATCATATAGACGAGTTGGTCTCTCGAGACTTCGTCCTTTTTGTAGTCGCCGAAGATCCGCCCACGTCGCAGAATAATGAAGTGGTCGCCCACCGGAAAGGCATGGTGGGGGTTATGGGTGATAAAGATCACACCCAGGCCCCGTTTCTTCGCCTGGACGATGTAATGGAGTACAATGCCGGCCTGCTTGACCCCGAGGGCGGCCGTCGGTTCATCCAGGATCAAGACCTTGGCCCCAAAATAGACCGCCCGGGCGATGGCCACCGACTGGCGTTCACCACCGGACAGGGTGCCCACCGGCTGATCGGGATCGCGGACGTAGATTCCCATCTTGCCAAGCTCGTCACGCACGGTCCGTTTCGCGAAGTCGATGTCGTAGCGACGGAACGGCCCAAAGCGTTTCTCCGGCTCAGCCCCGAGGAAGAAATTACGCCAGATGGGCATCAGCGGAATCAGAGACAGGTCCTGGTAAACCGTCGCAATGCCTTGACTGAGCGCCTCGCGGGGGGACCGAAAATTCACCGGTTTGCCTTCAAAGAAGTACTCACCTTCGGTCGGCTGGTATACCCCGGACAGAATCTTGATCAGGGTTGACTTGCCAGCACCATTGTCTCCCAGGAGACACGTGACCTCGCCGGGGAAAACCCGCACTGACACACCGTTCAGGGCAATCACGCTGCCGAACAACATAGTTATGTCACTAACCTCCAGAATGGGCTCACTCATGATGTCTCCTCCCCTTCCGTATGGGCCTTAGCTGAGACAACGGTCACCGCTTCCGCTCTCTTGCGCGTGAAGTCGTTCACCAGGACCGCGGCGAGCAGCATGACACCCAGGAAGCTGAAGAACCAGTCGGTGGGCCATCCGGCGAATACGATGCCCACCTGCGCCATGCCAAAGATGAGCGCACCGATCGAAGCGCCGACCACGGACCCATAGCCGCCGGTCAGCAAGCAGCCACCGATGGTCGCCGCAATGATGTAGATGAA
>JBHHTZ010000553.1:0-3275 GCA_046753605.1 Anaerolineae bacterium | reverse complement strand
CGCTGCACCTTGGCGTTGTACACGATCTCCAACGCATCGCCGAGATCGGCTGTCTCGTCCACGTAGGTGTGGCAGACACCGATGCCGCCGGTAATGACGGGTATCGTCGCGTTTTCGATGGCAAACTGGTGCAGGCCGGCCCCACCCCGAGGGATGATCATGTCAATGTAGTCATTGGCACGCAGCATGTTGCGTACCAACTCGCGGTCGGGCGTCTCGATCAGTTGGACAGCCCCCTCAGGCACGCCGGCCCCGGCTATGGCGCGCTCCACCAGGCCGGCCAAAGCCTCGTTGGAGCGGCGCGACTCCTTACCACCCCGCAGGATGACCGCATTGCCAGACTTGAGTGCCAACACGGCGATGTCGATGGTCACGTTCGGGCGCGACTCGTAGATCACGCCCAACACGCCAACCGGCACCCGCTTCTTGCCGACTTGCAGGCCGTTAGGCAGGGTACGCATGTCAAACACTTCGCCCGTCGGATCGGGGAGTGCCGCCACATTGCGAACATCGCCGGCCATGCCGTTGAGCCGGTCGGGGGTCAGTAGCAGCCGATCCAGCATGGCCCCACTGAGGCTGGCGGCGCGTCCATCTGCCAGGTCCTGCTCGTTGGCTGCCAGGACTGGGCCCTGCTCGAACTCCAGCGCCGCCGCGATGGATTCCAGCGCGGCGTTCTTCACCGAGGTCGAAAGAAAGGCCAGCCGGCGGGCAGCCTGGCGGGCCATTTTGCCCTTGTCTATGAGTTCTTGATACGCCAATTTCGCCCTCCACCTTCTCCTCAACGCTGGTTCGAGTTGGTTTCAAAGTCTAGAACACCCTGTCTCCACACGTACCGACGGTCACACGCCTGGCACATCAAGATGCTATTCCCATCGTCCAGGCGATCATTTCCGCAGAATGGGCATCGCAGAATCTCGGTGAGCGCCGGCAGTGTCCCTCGGTCCGTGAGTGTGCCCGGCTTGCGCGCCCAGATCAGATCGTAATACGTCTGCCACGGCTTGGTCCACACCCGCTCGAGGCCAAGATCGACCAGCATCGCTTCCAGCCGGGCCGGCATGAATGCCCGCCCAGGCATAACATAGCGCTCCCAACCGATTCGATTGGTCACTAGGAAGCTTCCTCCCGGTCGCAACACCCGTTCCATCTCTGCCAATGTCGCCCGTGGCTGCGGCAAGAACTCCAGTGCCTCAACGCAGGAAACCGCGTCAAAACACTCGTCCCCAAAAGGCAGCCGAGTGGCATCCTTCCACACCAGTGTTACCCGCCCGGTGTACCGCTGTGTTTTTCGACGGGCGATCTTCAGCATCTCCTGCGACACGTCCAACCCGACCACGTGGCCGTCGAACGTCAACTGCCGCAGCAGGCTGAGCGCCATCCGGCCGGTGCCAGTGGCCACATCGAGCGCCAGTGGATGCTGGACGCCCGCCAGATTGCGCGTCATCGGGATACCCAGGAACCAGGCATCCTCCGTCACATCGAATGCCTTTATCCCGTCGTACGACCCGGCCCCACGATCGTACAGGCGGGTGACCAGCCGGCGCCCGAAGTACGCCCCTTCGGTGATCACAAGCGCCCAGTAGACGAAGGCAAGCGTTGGGGCCACAATGCTAAGCGCCAAGACTAGATGCTTTACATCCATGGGCTACCTGCGCGTCAGCAGGGTCAAGGCTTGAGATGCAACTACCCAGCCACCCTTGCGAAGGTTACGAATAGCCTTACCAATAGAGCGATTCTCGGCTCGCCAGGACGCTGCCGGCCCAGAATCTACTCGTGAACCCCTGGGCCGGGGCAGGCCTTCGCAAGGGTTCGTGTTCCTGGATAGTTACCTTGAGCTTACACCGCAACCTGTCCCAGTCCAAGCCGACGACGCATTTCCTCACCAGAGATCCCCCCTTCCGCTTGCTGGCGTGCTCGCGAACGCTCAATCAATGCCAGAAAACCAGGATGCGTACTCAGAGTTGCCGTTTCCAGGTCCGTGTTGTCCATGGGCGCCAGTGCAGCGACGGGCTGGCCGTCAACCGTTAGAATCACAGGCTCTCTGTTCACGTCTCGCACATATTCTGCCAGAGGTGCAGTTGCCTTGTCTACTTCGAGAGTCTTCATATCTCATTACTTCTTTTATAGAACGACCAAATCATCCCGATGAATCACCACTGCGCCGTAGTCGTAGCCCAGCACCTCCTCGATCTGATCCGAACGAAGCCCCCGGATGCCGGCCAGCGTGCCGGCCCCATAGTTTGTGATACCTCGCCCAATCTCCGTGCCAGCCGGATCGACGATGCGGACGGTTTCTCCACGCTCAAAGCGCCCCTCAACGGCCGTGACGCCAACAGGCAACAAGCTCTTCCCGTTTTTCAGCAAGGCAAGCGCTGCGCCCCCATCGACCGTCACGGTCCCGCGCGGCGGCTCAGCCAGGATCCAGCGTTTGCGGCTCTCGACCCGGCTGGCCGTCGCCATGAACCGCGTGCCGATGGGCTCGCCGGCCACCAGGCGCGGGAGCACGTTCTCAACGCCGCCGGCTGCGATCACCACCTCGGTTCCGGAGCGGGTCGCCAGCTCGGCCGCGTCGAGCTTCGTCACCATTCCACCGACACCCCGCCCTGTCGTCGTGGAGCCCGCTAGATCGCGGATGGTCTCGTCGATCGCCGGCACCTCTGGAATGAGCCGCGCATCCGGTTCGAGCCGGGGATCGGCCGTGAACAGGCCGGCGGTATCGGTCAACATGACCAACAGATCGGCGTCTACCAGGTTGGCCACCAGGGCCGACAGGTTGTCGTTGTCCCCGATCTTGATCTCCTCCACCGCGACGGTATCGTTCTCATTCACCACCGGCAAAACCTCCTGCCGGAGCAGGGCCATCAGCGTGTTGCGCGCATTCAGATAGTGGCGACGATGCGCCAGGTCACGCCGCGTCAGCAGCGCCTGACCCACGGTGATGTCGTAGAGATCGAACAACTGCGTGTAAAGGTGCATCAACTGGACCTGCCCAACGGCAGCCAACACCTGCCTGAACGGAATGTTCTTGCTGAGTGTCGGGAAGCCCAGCACCTCGCGGCCGGCCATGATCGCCCCCGACGAAACCAGGATTACTTCCCGGCCCTCATCGTGCAGCCCGGCCATCTGCCGGACCAGATCCACGATCTGCGGCCGGCTAAGCCGATCCGTGCCGGCGGTCAGCACGCTGGTACCCAGCTTTACAACAACCCGATGATGCGCCATAACACAAGCATCCAACCAACACACCAGTGACCAGTGATCAGTAAACAGTGATCAGT
>JBHHTZ010000552.1:0-3277 GCA_046753605.1 Anaerolineae bacterium | reverse complement strand
CCCCAACTCTCGCCCAGGCGGAAAAGCACCTCTGCCCCGACGCGCTTGATGGCCTCCAGCTCCCGGTCCGTCGAAACGAAGTCGTAGCTAGCCGGGTCGTCCGGGTCAGCCTTCAGGTCGGGGAAGATGACGCGCATGTCGGCCGGCCCGTAGTAGTCGTGGGTGCGGACGTAATCCACACCGATGTCCTCGTACTGCCGGAAGAGGTGGGATTGCCGGCCCTCTCCACGGGGGCCGGCGTTGATCCCCTGCAGAGAGCGGATGGTGCCCGTCACGGCCGATGCATCCACAGCGATGGCGGCCTGGTCGTCCGGTGCGGAGCCGGCGGCCGGCAGCGTGGCCGGAACGAGGCCGGCCATGAGCAGAGCCAGCGTGATCAGCAGGTATCGTCTCAACATTGTGTCACCTCCACCATCGGCGCCATTGTGGAGGTGACCGGCGCCTGCCAGACTGACCAGATTCAGCCCACCCAACGCTCCATCAGACACTCCCGAACCAACGTTGGGGTGAGAGGCGCCGGTCACCTTCGCCGCGTGACGTGGGTCATGCCAGCAGAGCCATCACGTAGAGCGCCAGGAACAGGATTGCCAACGCTACCGATGCCCAGACCAGCCCGGGCAACAAGGCAGCTTTGCCCTCATCCTGCTTCAACTGTCGGTAGCCCTCGAACACCTCGCGTGCGATGCCGATGCGCACTCTTGGGTCGAAGCTCAGGCTGAGGTATTGCGTTGGCCGGCCCTTGCGACTGAGCTCGAAACCCATCAGGGCGTAGCACAGGCCGGCCAACCCCGCGAAGAGCAACATCCCAATGGTATAGAAAACGAGCGCGTACATGATCCCAACCCTCTCGAGTCCGCGGTCGATGATCCACCAGATTCTTGTCTCTATCATACCTCAGCCGAGTTAGCCAACCGTAACGCTTATGTGAACAATGTGTAAAATCGGTTCGTCCTCGACCTGACTGCTCCCTGCGCGCCGGTTGTTGCGGCCTTGGTTCGCCAGCGACACTCCGAGGACGGGACAGGGAGCGTCCCCAAAGATTGCCGGAGAGGTCTCAACCAACAGTCGTTGCGCTAACGATGACCCATTGGTTGTCGCCGGGACCATCGGTGACCAGGGCAGCTACGTACATGCGATAGCGCCCATCCGGGAGACGCACGACCACGGGGTCGTTGAGCGACCAAACGTCGAATTCGGTGAAGGCGTCCGGCGTGAGGCGGACCCCTGGCTCCAAAGCGTAGGTCTTGCCGTCATCGCTGATGAAACTGTAGATGGCGCCCGCGGCTCTAACCCCAGGTTGAGGAGGCGCAGGACCTCCCCGCATGGTGAAAAGCCGGCGCCGGCCATCGGGCAGCAGGATCGATTTGGGATCGACATAGCTGTTCCCGCCGCCTCCGGCGTCCACGTCGCCGAGGACGTTGTCGTCCTCGAAGGCGAAAGTCCACCCATTGTCGCCCGGAGGCGAGTAGGCCCGGCGCACGTTGTTCACGCCACCCATGTCGCCGATGTAGAGCAGGACCACCCCGCCGGCCGGGTCCACGTACTGATCGTGCACGCCGGCCGTCCCGTTGTCGCCTGGCTGGAGGGTGTATCGGACACCCGGATCAGGTGTGTAGTGGATGCCGTCGGGGGAACTCTCGCTTTTCAACCCCTCCACCTGGTCGAACAGGTACTTGCGCCAGGCGCCGTCGGGCAGACGCACGTGGAAGGGGTGATGGGGATTGTCCACCTCCGTCGGTGGCCGGCCTGCGGAGAAACTGAGGCCATCCGAGGAGGTGGCGACCATCCTCCTCCCTGGCATGGTGCTCCGGTCTTCGTAGAACAGGTAGACGGTGCCGGTCTCGGGGTCCACGCTGGCGGCCGGATTGGAGGCATCTTCGATCCGGAATCCCGGGTCCGGGACGAAGTTCAGCTCGGAGGCAGGTGGTGGGGCTGCGGCCTCCAGCACCAGGGGAGTTGGTCCCAGCAGGAGACTGCGGCCATCGGCCGGGCCTGTGCTGCCGTCAACCACGTTGATTAGCGTCAGGTTCGTGGCATCGACGCCCCGCGACGCCAACAGGCCGCTGATGTCCACCACCGCGCTGCCGTCGCTCTCCCGAAACAGCAGGTACACCTTGGGCGGTGCACCGGGCGGCGGATTCTCTGCCGGGGCTCGCTCCAGCTCGAACAAACGCACACCCGGAAGCCCCAATTCGGCGCTCAGGTCGGCGGTGACGCCGGCATCCTCCAGCGCATGCGCCATGTAGGGGAACTGGTCGTTCACGTTGTCCACCGGCGGGGGCAGCGGCTGTCCCCCTGCCTGCTCGTAGGCCTGATAGCGTTCGTAGAGCTGGTGATCGCTCACGAACTCGGCGATCACGTTGCCGCGCGGGGAGGTGCGGCCAGCGAAGTTGTCACTCATCCAGGTGAACATCTCCTGGATTTCGTCTGCGTACAGGTCGGTGTTCCGCCCACCGTGATTCAGCCAGCCGAAGGCCCAGACCTGTGACTCCAGGCCCAACCGCTCCCGCTCCAGCCACTCCAGGTAGAGCATCAGGAACTCTTTCTTGAGTTGCGGCACACGCAGGTCGAAGTAGTTCCGATTCTGGGCGGGTCCGTGCCACGCCGCCTGGCCGATCTGAGGGAAGTGGGGGTAGGTGATCACCCCGGCCCGGTCCCGCTCGACCAGCCAGACGATGTGCTGGCCGGCCGGCAACTGTGCCATCTGCTCCGTGGTGCGAAGCTGGTAGTCAAGATCGTCCCAGCACGATGGACACGCGTAGTGCGACTCGCCAACCCACAGCGCCTCGGCCCCCACCAGGTCGGCGACCAGATCGTGGTTGTCCTGCCAGGCCTGGGCAATCTGCTGCTGACTGGGAGATGGGCTGTACGTCCATTGGAAAGGCTGTGGGCCACGCAGGAAGCTGTGGAAATGCACGCCCACGGTATGGCCATCGGCCAAGTGGCCGGACCACGGGGCTTGAGCGCCGGCCTCGACTGCACGTTCGGCGTAGGCGCCGCTCATGTGAAACGAGACGCGGGCGCCCACGGCCTCGGCCTGGGCCATCTCCCACTCCAGTTGACCGCTGGTGTAGGCGTACTTCGCGGACGTCGTGTCGTAGGTGGTGCCGGCCACCGGCGGCGGGAAGTAATCGAGAACGCTCTCGACTTCCACGTGGTTGACGTAGACCACGTTGATGGGCAGTTGTTCGACGGCCGGCGTCGGGGTGGCCGAGGGCCAGGGCTGACGCCAGTTGGCAGCCACCACGGGCAGGTAGACGTGACACGGCAGGTCCGT
>JBHHTZ010000551.1:0-3284 GCA_046753605.1 Anaerolineae bacterium | reverse complement strand
GTCCCTACAGTAGCCGTGGGCTGAATCGACTGTTTCTCAATGTGCCATTGTCAAGCTACTCAGTGGGCGGAAATAGCCCCGCTTTGACCCAATTTCGACGGGCAGTAACGGCGTATTGATTGTTCAAGTTGAGGGCTTCGACGGTCGCACGACCGCACGCTGGGAGCCCAATCACTTGAGTCCCGTCGTCGCTCCAACGGAAGTGGCGTGACCAACGTTGTTCACGCGGGTTGAAGAGTCGAACCTGCCGCCGGGTTTGTGGATCACGCGCGTGAATCCGGTCACGCTTGTACAAGTTGCACATTCGGCATGCTAGCCAGAGGTTATCCGCATCGTTGGAACCACCCAGCACGCGGGGAATGAGGTGCTCAATTTCAAGCGGAGCAGGAATGATCTCCTGGGGGACTTGACAGTAACCGCAGCGATTACCGGCCTCTTCCCGTATGCGAGCACGCACCTTTTCGGGCACGGTGCTGGATGTCATACCTGGTCCTGTCGACGCAATCCCCGCTCTGCGGCCTCAGCCAAAGCTTCCGATTTGCGCACTAGTGCTCGTTCATAGACGCGCATCAACGCCCACAACTCCGGCCGCTCGTCTTCTGCGAGTTGTCGTTCCCGCTGCTTCTCCAACAGTTGGCTGAGCCGTTGGCTTTGTTCTGGACTCATCTGAAGATCGCAGAGCCGCAGAAGTTCTTCGTCATCAAGGGAAGTGATGCGCTCGTCTTCCCACGCACTCAGCGCTTCTGAAAGGACCTCGGTCAGTACGTTTTTCAATGAACGCTGTGAGCCTTCCGCCAAGCGTTCGGCCGAACGATAAACAGGCTCTGGAAGTGTTAGCGTGACTTCGGTTGACATTGTACATGCACCTCCTCGGTAACGACTCCATTATACACCGAGGGATCAGGATTACCAAGCCGAGCTAACTGCGTTCCATGGCCACCCTCACGGTCTCTGGCATAACCGCACACCGCTCGACGGCCGCCAGCACATCTTTGAGAATTGGTTTTCGAACAAAGGTCAAAACCTCGCCGGCGGAGGCGGCCTCAAACTCACCTTCCGCCACGTTGGCGCTCTTGTAGACCAGCAGGATCAGGTCCCGCCGGCCAGCCTGACGCACCTTGGCCAGCTTGCGGCGCAGGTAGTTCGGGTGCCAGAACCCGACAATCTCCAGCAGGGCCCGCCGGCCATCTTTGCGGTGCGTGAAAGAGAAATCGGGAATCATCACCGTATCGCCCACCACGATCAGCTCATCCTCACGGGCCAGTTCCCATTTCCGCTTTGCGCCGCCGTACTTGACCTCGAACTCGGCCGCAAAGTCGGCCTCCAGTCGGCTGTCGAAAGGACCGGAGGCTTTGAAGTGGGTGCGCAGATCGGTCTGGTCGTCCAGGGTGTAGCGCAGCGGCTCGCGACTGGCTACGCCGGGCGGCTGCACATCGGCCTCCATCTGCCAGCGCCGGCACAGCAGCAAGGCCGGCATGAATTTGGCGAACTGCACGCCGTAACGGATCGTCGACTTCACGAAAGGCGAGATAGGGCCGTGCAGGGTGATATGGTAGCCGTCAGGCGGCTCCTGACCAGCGAGCGGGCGGATAGTATACATCAGCTTAAAGAGCTTTATGAACTTGAAGATGTCCTTGTAGTTGTCGTGAACCTGTAACCGGACCTCACGCGCCCAGTAGAGCAGGCCGCGCGCCAGCTCCAGGTTGTAGCGGGCGATGAGTTCGCCGGGGGCAAGGGGATCGCCGGCGTCGAGGAGAATCTGCTCTTCGGACAGGTCGGCGAAGAGGGCGGTTTCAACCTGCTCGGCGGTCAGGCCGAAGTCAGCAGCAGCTTCGGCCACGGCCTGTGCGCGCGTGGTGTGGGTGAACAGGTCCTGCTGAAGCGTCACCGGCCCGCGGCGGAACAGGGCGGCGCGCAAGTCGGCGGGCTTGGCCGGCGGGTCGTTGCCGCCTGTGCTGAGCTCAGCCGAAGCGAAGGTGCAACCAGCCTCAATCACCGCCGCCAGTCCCCGGATGACCGGGTAATCCAGGCTGTCTCCTTCGTAATCGCGCAGCGCCTCGGCGAGTGCGCCCCGGCTCTGCCCTACCTGACGCTGGAACAGTGCTGTGATCTCGCCGGCCATGGTCAGGTAGCGATAGTTGGCCGGCAGCGACCGGGTCCAGACCTGGCCGTCGCGGACCGTGAGTCGGGGGCGGATGAGTTCCGACTTGAGCATGGCTACACTCGGTCAAACGTACTGCGTACTGCGTATTGCGTACTGCGTCTCTTTACGCAATACGCAATACGCAGTACGCACCTTCTCAGGCAAAAGCTACTCGGCAACAACGCCGGCTCCCCACTCATCGACTCCCCTTCCAATGGTCAATGGTCAATTGCTAATTGTCAGTCGTTCACAATTGACAATTGACAATTAACAATTGACAATTACCTTCCCCGTGGTCTCCGCCGCTGCGCCATCCCCTCATCCACCGTCTTCCGCACGATTACTTCGTACACCACCGCCTGAGCATTGCCCCGCTTGCGCAGCACCCGGCCCAGGCGCTGGATGTACTCGCGGGCGCTGGAGCTTCCCCCCAGGATCACGGCGACTTTCGCTTCGGGCACGTCAACCCCTTCGTTCAGCACTTTCGAGGTGACGACGGCGCGATACGCGCCGGCCCGGAAGTTCTCCAGAATGGCTTTCCGCTCGGCGGCCTTGGTCTGATGGGTGATGGCGGGGATGAGATGGCGGCGGGCGATTTCGTAGGCGAAGCGGTTGTGGGCCGTGAAGACGAGCATCTGCTGGTCGGGGTGTTCGCGCAGCAACTGGTCCAGCACCTCCAACTTGCCCCGCGCCTGGTGGACAATCTCCTTCAGCTTCAGCTCTGCCACCTTGGCCCGGCGAGCTTCGGCCTGGTAGGCGCTGCGACGGGTGTATTCGCCCCACCAGCCGGGACCGTGTCGCTCCCGCAAGCCGGCCTCGCGCACGTAGCCAGTGTAGACAGCGTACGCCTCATCGTACGCGACGCGCTCCTCCGGCGTTAGATCGACGCGAATTCGCTCAGTGCGGTACTCGGCCAACTGCTCACCCGTAAGGTCGTCGATGTGCTTGCGGTAGACCACCGGCCCCACCAGCTCGTCCAGCAGGGTGGCCGGGTCTTGATCGACGAGAAACCTGGTTTTTCCCGAAAAACCAGGCTTCTGACCACGCCCCCACTCGGGCTGTGGTTCGGGGTAGGTGGCGGTCAGGCCGAGGCGGAAGGGGCCGGCGCATATCAGGGCGATCTCGTGCCAGGAGGGGGCCG
>JBHHTZ010000550.1:0-3291 GCA_046753605.1 Anaerolineae bacterium | reverse complement strand
GGGCCGCCGTGCACGGCCATGTGCTCCGCGTGCAGGGTCCCGTCGCCGGGTGACACCACGTCGATGACGACGGTGCTTCCCACGACCGGCTCCCCCTCCACCGCTTCCGGATCGACGAGCAACTCGATGCCATCCACGATCCAGGCGCCGTCCGTACGGCGTTCCAGCACCCCTTCGAACTGCAGTTGGGCGCGCCGGCCCATGCCGGCAACTGTCAAGGCTTCAGACTGTCGCTCCCGATTGAAGCGGGTGTGGAGGGTCTCCCTGACCGTCGGATCGGTGGTCAGCGCCAGGCGAACCCGTTCGCTGGTCCGTTTGACCCCATATAGCGGGTCGCCAGGCAGGCTGTCGGCCGCCGCGACGACCGTGGCCCCGCCGGCCGCCACAAACAGGGCGAGAAGCAGGGCGGCGGTGGCGAGGCCACGGGCCGGCGTGGCGAACCACTGACGGAAGGGGGCCAGGGCTGACTGCCACCACGAACGTTGTGGCTCGAAACGTTTGCGGGCCGCGGCCTCCAGCATCCGCCGGCGACCAGCGGCCAGGCCGGCGGTGGACAGAGGCTCGAAGAAGTCCAGCGTTTCTCGCGCGTAGGCTGCTACTTCCAGCAGAGGAGCCAGTTCGTCCGCTTCCTCTGGGTACTCGGCCAGCACGGCCTCAATGTCCTGGCCCTGATCCAGGCTGGCCAGAGCTTTGGCCAGATGTCGTTCAAAGTCGTGCGTCATGCCAGATCTCCCGCCAGGGCGCGTCGCAGGCCGTTCAGCGCCCGGTGCTGCAACTGCCAGATGGCGTTTTCTTGCTTCCCCATGGTTTCAGCGACTTCCCGTGCGGTCAGACCCTCACCAAAGCGTAGCACGATGACTTGTCGTTGCTCTTCCGTCAATACTTCCAATGCTTTCCGCAGTCCGTCCTGGGCGAGTTTGCGCTCGACGATAGCCGCCGGCCCCTCGCCTGACCCTGTTGCTGTTGTGGGCATCGGCAACTCCTCCGGTAGGGCGACCTCTTCGCGCTGTCTCCGAAAGTGATCCACCAGCAGGTTGTGCGCAATGCGATACAACCATCCTGAAAGCGATGTGTCCGCGAATCGCGGTGTATCCGCCGCTTCAACCATGCGGACAAACACGTCGCCGGTCAGATCCTCGGCCAGTTGGCGATCGCCCAGGCGGTGGTACAAGTAGATATAGATCTTTTCGGCGTACTGATCATAGATTGCGCTCAGAGCAGCAGTATCGCCCTGGCGGGCCTGTGCGATCAGGCGTTGTTCGTTGTCCCTCAAAATCGATGTACTCCTCGCCTCGGTCGAATTTCACTCGTGATGACGGGAGATTGAGCAAATTCTTACGGGTCGTTCGGGCGGGTTTTGGTGGTTCCCTCAGCCAATATCTGACAACTAATACCCAATTACCGCTCGCCAGCCGCCAACTTGCCAAAGCCACAGGGCGATCATGAGCAGGGCCACGATCAGTTCAACGCCGGTGGACAGGAGCCAGCCCACCAGGTAACCGCCGCCGGCCCGCGTGGCGTGGCGCAAGTCTCGCAGTCGCACCAATTCCACGAGTAGCACTGTCAGCGTGGGCAGGAGGATCGCGCCCAAGACGTTGAAGAACACGAATCCAACCAGGCCGGCCACCGCTGCTGCTGCCACTGCACAGCCCGATGCACCGCTGCGCCGTGCGCCGGCTGAGCCCAGCCACAGGTCGGTGGTTGAGCCGGCCAGCATCAGCATGGTCAGCCCTCCCAGAATAACGCCGCTGCGCCAGGTGATCCCTCGGATGAGGTCGTACCCCAGCGCAGCTACCCAGATAATCAGCGGCCCTGGAATCAGGGGTAACAGTATCCCAACGACTCCCAGAGCCATCACCAACAGTGTCAGCGTTTGCAGCGTGTCCAGGCCGGCAAGCTCCATGATGTTCAGCCCCTCCCTTGCAGAGTCAGTCAATTGGTATCTTCTCAATAACTTGGGGTAGGGGCAGGCCTTGCGCCTGCCCGGCGGGGCGACCGCAAGGGCTCGCCCCTGCATTTTGAGAAGATACGTCAATTGTACCATGTGTGGACGGGGCGAAGCAATGGGCCGGCCGCTCCACAGACGCTCGGCTGTGTGTGTCCATCGCTCGCTTTGTCAAAACCTGCGGTTTCTGATAGAATTCGACTGTTGGTACTTGCTTAACGTAGCTACCAGAAACCAGGTTTTTCGTTGTCTGAACACCCTCGGGGCAAGAGAATCGAGCCAGCACTCGTCAATAACTTGGTCAAACGAGCGAAAAAACCTGGTTTCTATCGTGACGCTAAACATGTACGACTGTTGTATACGCGAGACTGGATGGATAGCTCGAGACTGGAGGAACGTGTGAAAAAGCGCGAACGTGTCGTTGCGGCATTGAAAGGTGAAGCAGTGGATCGTCCACCGGTAGCCCTGTGGCAGCACCACCCGGAGCAGGATCGGACGGCTCGGGGGCTTGCCCGTGCGGTGGCAGAGTGGCAGAATCGGTGGGATTGGGACTTCGTGAAGGTCACACCCGCCAGTGGGTTCTATTTCGAGGATTGGGGCGGCGCCTTCGACTACCCGCATCCCGGAAATGCTCACGGCACTCGGATAGTCTTGTCCCGACCGGTGCAGAGCCAGCAGGCGCTGCGTGACTTGGAGCCATTGGACGTCTCCCAGGGTGTGTACGGTCGCGAACTCCAGGCACTCCGCGAGCTTCGCAGCTTGCTCGACGAGGATGTGCCTGTTCTTGAGACGATCTTCAGCCCATTCAACGTGGCCTACGGTCTCATGGGAGACTTCCTGGCGACTGCTATGGCCGACTATCCTGCTGATCTGCGGCGTGCAATGGACGTCATCACCGAGGTCACGACTGCGTTTGGCCTGGCGTCCCTGAAGGCCGGCGCTGACAGCATTTTCTTCGCCACCCAGATGGCACAGCCGGGGCTTGTTGGTGAGGATCAGTTCCAAACGTGGGGTATCCCGTACGATCAGCAAGTGCTGAATGCGCTGCGAGACGCCACCGATTTCATGTTGTTGCACATTCACGGAGACGACATATACTTCGATCTGCCTGTGCAAGCCTACCCCGTCGATGCTGTTAACTGGCATACACGGATCGCCGGCCCGTCCCTGCCGGATGCGCTGACGAAGTTCGGCGGAGCTGTTGTTGGCGGCCTGACGGAGGAGGTGCTGACAGGTGGCCACCCTGACGAGATACGATCTCAGGCGGTAGATGCCATCGACCAGACAGGCGGCCGGCGATTCATCCTCGGTGCGGGTTGCGTCACGCCGATCACGACACCGGAAGA
>JBHHTZ010000549.1:0-3299 GCA_046753605.1 Anaerolineae bacterium | reverse complement strand
CGGCGGCGTCGAGCAGGGTCAGGGTGCCGGCCAGGTTGACGTCGTAGTAGAGTTGGGGGTCGTCGATGGAAGCGCGGACACCGGCCATGGCCGCCAGATGAACCACGGCGTCGAAGTGGTGATCTTCGAACAGCCGCGAGATCGTGGCCGCGTTGCGCACATCGTCCTCGATGAACGTAAAGCTTGTTGCAGGTGGCCCTCCCTGGGTCTCAGAATGGTGCGTGTGACGTCGAATCTCCTCCAGATTGACACGTTTGCGAGCCGGGTCGTAGTAGTCGTTCAGGTTATCGAGGCCGATGACGGTATCGCCGCGTTGGATCAATGCCTGGGCCACGTGACTGCCGATGAAGCCGGCGGCGCCGGTGACGAGGATTCTCACTCTGGTCCCCCTGCCTGGTTTGCATAGTAGGCGATGACGCGCTGGAGCGTCTCGTCCAGGTTGATCCCCGGTTCCCAGCCGAGCACCGCGCGAATCCTCGATGTGTCGGGCACGCGCCGGCGCATGTCTTCGAAGCCTTCCTCGTACGCCTCGTCGTAGGGCACCAAAACGGTTTGACCGTTGGGGTCTTTGCCGGCCAGTTGCAACACTTTTCGGGCCAGGTCGAGGATGGTGATCTCGTGAGTGCTGCCTACATTGAAGACTTGCCCGACCGCTTGTGGCTCTTCGGCAAGACCGATGATGGCGCGGACGACGTCGGCGACGTCACAGAAACAGCGGGACTGCTGGCCGTCGCCGTAGACGGTGAGGGGCTGGCCGGCCAGAGTCTGTCGCACGAAGCGGGGGATCACCATGCCGTAACGACCGGTCTGCCGGGGGCCTACCGTGTTGAACAGGCGAAAGACGACAACGGGCAGTTCCTTCTGCTTGTGGTATGCCAGCCCCAGGAACTCATCCACCGCCTTGGAGGTCGAGTAGCTCCAGCGAGCTTTGGTCGTGGGACCCAGCAGCCGGTCGTCATCCTCGCGGAAAGGCACGTGATTATTCTTGCCGTAGATCTCCGAGGTGGAGGCGATGAGCACCTTCTTGCGGTAGCGGTTGGCTACCTTGAGCACGGCGTGGCTGCCCAGGATGTTCGTCTCAATGACGTTCACCGGGTCGCGGACGATGAGTTCCACTCCGACGGCGGCCGCCAGGTGGAAAATGACGTCACATTCGCTCACCAGCCGGTCCATCACCACCTCGTTGGTGATGGTGTCGATGGCGAAATGAAAACGGGGGTGGTCAGTCAGATGAGCGATATTCTGGAATTGGCCGGTGGATAGGTTGTCGATGATGGTGACGTCGTAATCGCGCTCCAACAGGGCTTCTGTCAGGTGAGAGCCGATGAAGCCGGCTCCGCCGGTAATCAAAGCTCGCATGTGCTCCTTCTCTCTTCGTGTTTGGAATGACGTTCGGACTGGCGCTGCAGGTGGCGCCGCGATGGGCATTATAGCACGGCAACTGGGACTGGGGCAAAGTTACGTGCTTCGCGCCGGTGTCGGACGAGGAGAGCAAACACCGCCGGCCTGTTTCTCATGAAGATTGAGAGAATAATCGGGGTATCGCAACGATCAACTCCATCTCAGCCCACGCACCCATGTCATTCCTCACTCCGCTGGCGCTCTGCTCGGAATGACATATAGAGATGTTGGTTCCCCGATCAATTCCTCAAACTTCTCCAGAAGCAGGCCGGCTGTCTTCATGCGCTGGCAATACCGCGCGGAAAACGCTCGCGATTCTCGTGCCGTCGGCCTCAGAACTGTTGTGCTTTTTCTGCGACCAGTTTACCCACCCACCGGTATTGGAAGTCGCGACCCTGGTAAGTCTCCAGAGCGCCAAACAGACCGTAGGCGGTGGCCGCAAGCGGGACAGAAATGGCCACCAACCCCAGGATGAGGGCGAACGGCAGGACGCAGAATCCGATCAGCACAACCATGAGCGCCGTGCTCAACGCGATAGCAGCGCCGGCAACTGACACCAGGATGTACGTCGCCAGGGTCGCCGCCACCTGAAATACCAGGGCCTGGAGCGATTGGTTGGCCACCCAAGGTGACTCACGCCGATAAACGGCCCAGATCACCAACGCCACGATCCAGCCGGCGACGCCGCCGGTCAACAAGGTCAAGATGATGCTACCGTGGGCGAGAGCAGCCATTGTGCGCTCGTTGTCAGTGACATCCGCTTCCTCGAAGTCTGTCTCGATCATTGGGAGTTTGGTTGTGTCTTTGGCTGTCGCCGTCTCCACATGCTCCTCGCCTATGGACTCTTCCTCGGCTTGCTCTTCAGGTTCCACGGGCTGATAAGGGTCATTCTCCATGCAAATGCCTCCTTCCTGTTATTTCCATCATTCTATACGGAGGCATTCGGTCATGGGTTTCAGCCTCGCTCCCACTCTTGTCTACTGGCCGGCTATCGGCTATAATGTGTCTGTTTGTTAACCATGCATCCGTTCAAGTCTGGAGGTAGTCTTGGTGTTTTCATCGCAGCACGAGCGCACGTTCGACGAGACGGGACACACCGTCAGCGGGGATTTTCTGGTCTTCTGGGAACGGTACGGCGAAGAGGTGTTGGGCCTGCCGATCACCGATGTGCTTGAAGAGGATGGGGTTGTGGCCCAGTATTTCGAGCGGGGGGCATTGGAATTGCCGGCCCCTGGGCAGGTGCGACTGAAACCCCTGGGGCGCGAGGTGTTGCAGTTACGCGACCGTCCTCATCAGCCGCGCCCCATGGTGGTCCGGCCACCCATCATCGACCGGGTCTACGATCTGCCGCGCCATGCCGAACGCCGCTACGCGACACGGCGCCTGGCTCAGATTCGACAGCTTGTGATCCATCACACCGGCGCTGCGCCCTCCTTTGGAATCGAGGCCATTGCCAGGAAGCATGTAGAAGAGCTGGGTTGGGCGGGCATCGGCTACCACTTCGTGATCGAGGCCGGCGGCCAAATCTATCAGACCAACAATCTCACTACCGTGTCCTTTCACGCCCGTCACGCGAATTCGACCACCGTGGGAATCGCGTTTTGCGGCAACTTCGATGAGGCTGTGCCCACCGAAGCGCAGTTGGAAAGCGGCGGCTGGCTATGTGCGTACCTGTTGCGGGAACTGAGCCTGCCGGTCGAGAACATCCGCGGGCACAACGCCTTTGTGTCAACCGGGTGTCCGGGAGGAAATTGGACGGAAGGCGCTGTGTGGCGGGACGCGCTCATTGAGCAGATTGGAAGCGAGAAGCGCAGTTGATGAAGTTTGAGAGAATAATCCGGTGACGAACCGCCAGCCCATGTCATTCCGAACGGAGCGCCAGCGGAGTGAGGAATCCC
>JBHHTZ010000548.1:0-3301 GCA_046753605.1 Anaerolineae bacterium | reverse complement strand
GCCGGCGGCGTCTCGCGCCCGGCCATGTCGCCGGCTGACGTGGAGGGGCGCGCCTGGTTCCGCGCGCGGGTAGAAGCCGCCGGCCTCCAGTTCCGCCAGGACGGCGCCGGCAACCTCTCGGCAATCCTGCCGGCGGACGACCCCGGCACCCCCACGCTGCTGGTCGGCTCACACCTGGACAGCGTGCCCAACGGCGGCCGCTTCGACGGCGCGCTGGGCGTGCTGGCCGCGCTGGAATCCTTGCGCACGATCAAAGAGGCTTCGTCCCGAGGCTCAGCCCGAGGGGCCGGCCTGCGACTGCCGGTTCACCTGGAGGCCATCTCCTTCACCGACGAGGAAGGGGCTGTGTTGGGGCTGCTGGGCAGCCAGGCCGTGGCCGGTCAGTTGACGCCGGAACATCTGGACCAGGCGCGCGGCGGGCAAGAGCAGTTGGAGGCCGGCCTGCGACGCCTGAGCATCACCCGCCAGAGCATCCTGACTGCCCGGCGCGACCCGGCGAAACTCATCGCCTTCGTGGAGCTGCACATCGAGCAGGGGACGCGGCTGGAAGAGGCCGGCATCGACATCGGCGTGGTGACGTCCATCGTGGGCATCCGCTCCCACTGGCTGCGCTTCGTGGGGCAGGCAGCCCACGCCGGCACCACCCCCATGGACCGCCGCGCCGACGCCTTGTGGGGAGCCACCGCCTTCATGCAGCGCGCCCGCGACCTGGTGATGACCCGCTTCTCGCCCGGTGTGATGAACTGCGGGCAGCTTCACGTCCAGCCCGGCGCGTTCAACATCGTGCCGGCGGAGGTGCGCCTGGCCCTGGAGTTCCGCCACGGGACGGAGTCGCAACTGGACGAGATGGAGCACGCGTTGTTCAGCCTGGCCGAAGAGGTCGCGCGCGAGCACGGCCTGACCGTCGAGGCCGCGCCGGCGGACCACTGCCTTGCCGCGCCGCTCGACGAGGACGTTATGCAAGCCATCGAACGGGCAACGACGAAACTCGGCCTGAGACACGCGCGGCTGGTGAGCTTCGCCGGCCACGACACGCAGGCCATGAGCCGTATCACCCCCAGCGCGATGCTGTTCGTGCCGTCGGTGGCCGGCATCAGTCACAACCCACGCGAGTTCACCCGCCCGGAGGATGTGGTGAACGGGGCCAACTCCCTGCTGCACACGCTGCTGGAGCTGGGGGAGAACAGCGGATTGGCAGGAAACCGAGGATTGGCTTGAGTGCAAATCCGCCGCTTTCTGCATGACCGACTAATCGGGACAATTCCAGGAAACCTCTTGACTTTCGTGACATTCTGGGGTATACTGGTTTCGGTAAAACGATTGCGCAATCGATTGCTGACGCTGCGCAACCCAATTCCTGAAGCATTAGTACCCTGGACTCTCTTCTGCCATGGCGACGATCAAAGACGTTGCAGAACATGCCGGTGTCTCCCCAACCACCGTCTCGCACGTCCTGAACGAGACGCGCTACGTCAGCCCGGAGCTGGTGACGCGCGTGTGGGAGGCCGTGGAAGACCTGAAGTACCAGCCCAACGCCGTCGCCCGCAGCCTGCGCCGCAAGCAGACCCACACCCTCGGCATGATCATCCCCGACAACTCCAACCCCTTCTTCGCCGAGGTCGCCCGGGGCATTGAAGACCTGTGCTTCGACCTGGGCTACAACGTCATCCTGTGCAACTCCGATCAGAACCGCGACAAAGAACGGACCTACATCGACCTGCTGACCGAGAAACGGGTCGATGGCATCGTCTTTGTGGCTGCCGGCGGCCACGCCAAACATCTTCAGAGCGTCCTGGAACGAGGCGTGCCGGTGGTTGTGGTAGACCGAGAGTTGCAGGACATCCAATGTGACCGCGTACTCACGGACAACTGGTCCGGTGGCCGGAAGGCGACGGACCACCTCATTCAACGTGGACACAAGCGCATCGCGTGCATCGCCGGCCCCTCCGACCTGACGCCGAGCTGGGAGCGCGTGCGCGGCTACCGCGAGGCGCTGGAAGCCGCCGGCCTGCCCTTCGATGAGCAGCTCATCCGGCGGGGGGATTTTCGGGCGCCCAGCGGCTACACGGCCATGCAAGAACTCCTGGCCCTGCCGGAGCCCCCGACCGCCGTCTTCGTCTGCAACGACCTGATGGCCATCGGCGCCATGCGCGCCATCAGCGAACAGGGGTTGGGCATCCCGGGCGACGTCGCGGTTGTCGGCTTCGACGACATCGCCCTGGCGTCCTACAGCAACCCGCCCCTGACCACAATGGCTCAACCGCGTCAGGAAATGGGCCGGCTGGCGGCTGAGCTGCTCATCAAGCGCGTGCGCGACAACGACCGACCGCCCCAGCGCCAGTTGTTGGAAACCCGGCTCATCATCCGCCAATCCAGTTGAGGGCAGGTTTACTGTGTCAGAGATCACCGTTGTCGGCAGCCTGAACATGGACCTGGTGGTGCGCACGTCGCGCTTCCCCGGTCCGGGAGAGACCATCGCCGGCCTCGACTTCCACACATTCCCTGGCGGCAAGGGCGCCAACCAGGCCGTCGCCGCTGCGCGCCAGGGCGCTGACGTCTTCATGGTGGGCCGGGTGGGCGACGACGCCTTCGGCCAGCGCTTGCGGCAAACCTTACATCAGGAAGGCATCGATACGACCAACGTGAACATCGAGCCTCTTGCAGCGACCGGGGTGGCAATCATCGCCGTTGACCTGGCCGGCGAGAACCGCATCATCCTCGCCGGCGGCGCCAATGATCGGGTGTCGCCGGTGGACGCTCGCGTGGCAGCGTCGGCCATCGCCCGGGCAGACGTGCTGGTGCTCCAGTTGGAAGTACCCCTGAGCGCAGTCATGCGGGCCGTCGAAGTCGCCCACGAGAATGGGGTCACGGTGATCCTGAACCCGGCGCCAGCCCGCCCCCTGCCCGCCGATCTGCTCGCCGGAGTTGATTACCTCATCCCTAACGAGAGCGAGGCAGTCCTACTCACCAACAACGACCCGTCCCGGCCGGAGCAGGCGGCGCAGGCGCTGCGCGAGGCCGGCGTGCGCAGTGTCGTTGTCACGCTGGGCGAACAGGGGGCGTTGCTGGTAGACGATGCCGGCAGCAGAACCGTACGTGGCTTCCCGGTACAGGTTGTCGATACCACGGCCGCCGGCGACGCCTTTGTCGGTGCTTTCGCTGTGGCATTGGCTGAAGGCAAGCCCGCTCTGGAAGCTGTGCGTCGGGCAAACGCAGCCGGCGCCCTGGCGACAACGGTGCTGGGAGCCCAGCCGTCGCTCCCCACCCGCGCCGCCGTGGACGAGTTTCTGGCGCATAGTTT
>JBHHTZ010000547.1:0-3309 GCA_046753605.1 Anaerolineae bacterium | reverse complement strand
CCTGCACCACCGCCAGGTCCTCCGTCACCTCCAGCGCGCGCGTCGCAAACGTGTGGCGCAGCGCATGGGGCGTCAGCGGCTGCTCGATGCCGGCCGGCTTCAGGCAGTCGTCGAACACCCTCACCCCAGTGCAGCGCAGCGTCTCCAGGATTGCGATGCTTGTGCTGAGATTGCCGAAGTATTGCGCAGCCGGCACAGCTTTCTTGGCACAACAAAGAAGTTTACATAAAATCCACGTAATCAGGGGAGCCCTGCTTGAGTAGGGTAGGGGGCCTTGAATCCTCCGTAGCTGAATAGTGCTCCACCTATTTGCGTGCTCCGCGCCGGCAGGCCGAGCGAGTGTCAGCGGTTGAAGACATCGTGATAGCCCCGATCCAGCTCGTCGTCGCTGAGGTGGGTATAGCGCTGGGTGGTGGCAACAGTTTCGTGTCGAGCCAGTTCCTGCGCCAACCGAAGGTTCCCGCCGCTACCACGCAAGACCATGGTAACAAAGTAGTGGCGGAAAGTGTGGGGCGTGATGGCGCCACGTGCCTTCTCTCCCAGAGCAGCGACGACCCAGCGCTCGACTATGTACTCGGCGGTGCGGGCTGAGATGCCCAGCACGCGCTTGCCGGCGCCCCGATCGTGGCGAGCGAAGAGGTGCAGACTCCGCAGAGGCTTGCCCTGGCTGCCGTCCAGCTCGGCCCGCGCGTCCAGATAGGCCCTAAGCTTGTGCAGAGACCGCTCCGAGAAGCGCACCACGGCCTCTTTGTCGCCCTTGCCCAGGACGATGGCCCGGCCCTCGCGCCAGTCCAAATGGCCGCGGGTGAGGCTACATGCCTCAGAGACCCGCAGGCCGGTGTCGGCCAGAACAAAGAGTAACGCCCGATCTCGCAGGGCACGGAGTCGTTCCCCCTCGTCCTCAAAGGGGCCGGCTGCCATCTGATCTACGTAATCCAGAACCGCTTGGATCTCGTCCCGCGGAAACTCGGGCAAGCGGGTGCCCTCACGACGCCCACGCCGCCGGCGCAGCTCGCGCAGCGCAGAGAAGTTGACATCGACCCAGCCTTCCGCCTCAGAGTAGTGATAGAAGCCGAACAGAGCGGTGAGATAGAGCTCCTCCGTGTTTACAGCGAATTGACGAAGATACCGAATGAACCAGGCCATCCAATCGGAAGAGAGGTCCTCGATGGGTGTAGTGGTCGGGAAGAGGTCGTGCTCGGCCAACACAGCAACGAAGTGATCAGTGGCCTGACTATAGACCCTGTGGGTATTGGCGCTAAGATTGCCATCGATCTCATCCAGGTAACAATCCAGCGCTTCTCGCACGGTGATCATAACAGACTCCCAGTGGGGTAGGGGGCTACACATGGTAAGCCCCTCTCAGGTTACAGGTCTATGGTTCGCATAAGAATCCCTATCCGAACCATATTCTACTACGAACCGAGGTCGATGTCAAGGCCCCAGGCGACACACGTCACTCTCGCCGTCTGACGATCCTCCGCCTTCCATGACTGTCCGCACGTGCGGACACTTGGACGCGTTACGTGGGCACATCCCCCCGGCGCGGCCTCTGGGTTCTGACTTCGATCCCGATCAATCTGAGCACACGTGAGCCCGAAGCGCCGAGGCGCCCAAAACAAAAACTGTCCGCACGTGCGGACAGTTGACGCCTGGACCCAGGCCTACAGACTCAGCAATCCCGCCGGCGCCAGCCCTCCAGCCAACGGCGACACCCCTTCCCTCGCTTACTGTCCGCACGTGCGGACACCTGGCCCCCTACCCTACCCCGCAATATATCTATTATGTCAAGTGTATGTCTTCCTACCCGCATACACTCATGAAGTATATACTTCACGAGTGTCTGGAGCTGTTCAAACCGGAATCAACCACGCGCTCAATCCTGCGAAGTGCGCGTCAGCTCGCGCCAGACAGGCGCAAATCATCAACATGGCAGGGGTCGGGCGACCGACAAGCCGCAATTCATACGCCCCCTCCCCTGCTCCGTGCGACAGTTACCAAGCAATCAACGGATTATGTCAATATATAACGATGTTGGTTCTTCAAGTTCCCGTGTCGTTGCTGGTCGAGTCACTCACACAACCCTGTTGACCGCTGCGTATATCACCTCCAGTACGGTTTTCGCGCCCAGGCCCCACGCAACAGCCTTCACGTAGTCCAGTGGAGTGCCAAATGTCTGACCGAAATACAGGGCATCCAAGCCTGTGTACACGCCGCCAATCAAAGCAAGCCAAAACATCAACCAATCACTTCGCCACAGCGTTCGCTCGATAACTCGAAGCCGCTTCGTATCCTCCACCGGTAACTCGCCAGGCACAGGGTACGGGATGAGTGGCTGGATTAGTCCCTCAGCACGCTTCTTCCCCGCGCGATCCGGTGGTGGGTACCGCTTTAGTCCTGCGACCAGACCCTCAGCCATGCGCAGAGACCTCTCCATTTCAACGTTTTCCAGTGTGTCAAGATCGGGCGCCTCATACAAGAATGTCTCGACCCGCGCCAATTCGAATCTGGCTTCCTGCACAACTTTCAGTAGATCGCTCACGACCTTGGGGTTTATACCTTCGAGGTCTGCCTTTGCCCTGTTGAGCCGCTGAACCCAACCAGGCCAGGCCCTCGCAAGCCTGGTCGCCTTAACGACTTTCTCCCGCCGCGATGCGAACAGCTCTTCAGCCTGCACGCGTTCGCGGGGTTCGCCAACTTCTACCTCCAATTGCTCAAATGCCAGAGAGACCCCGTTGAGCAATCGAGATGCCACTTCCTTGAGTCTCGGTGGCGGAGTTGCGCTTACCCCATCAAGAGCTGACGCCAGATCTTCCAGTTCCTGATCAAAGGTGTTCCATGCCTGCACATGCTCATCCAGCTTGCTTAACCGTTCTACAATTTCCTTATACGCCTCATTATCAGCACCCAGCGTAACGGTACTCCACCTATGCTGCTTTTGCAACGCGTCTATGGCGTCCCGTATCTTCCCACGCAGCCACTCGAAGTCAATGATCTTATAGTCCCTGTACTTCGGCCCTTCTTTCAACCTCTTGGTATCAGCCTCGTCCGCATATAGCTTCAGGATGTTGCGGTTCACGCCCACACGATGTTGTCCGTATATAGCTGCCAGGATGCCAAGGAAAATGGCCGCGATCGGCCACAGTATGAAGTCAGTTACTGTGACAGTGAGGTCAACTTCCCCTTTCTCCTCATCTTCAGGTAGCAGATCGATTTTGCCACTGTAGTCACCGGAATGATCCAGGCCAGCAAAAACCAACTCAATCCCCAGCTTGTTGATGTTGGGCTGGGCCTGTGGCTCACCACCCC
>JBHHTZ010000546.1:0-3317 GCA_046753605.1 Anaerolineae bacterium | reverse complement strand
GTTCTCCAGCCGGCCTTTCACCTCCTTCAGGAACGCCGCTGCCGGCGCGCCGTCCACGACACGGTGGTCGAAGGTCAGGCTGAGTGTCATCATGGCGCGCTTGGTGATCTCGCCCTGGTGGATGGCCGGCTTCTCCGCGATGCGGCCCACGCCCAGGATTGCCACCTGGGGCGGGTTGATGATGGGCGTGAAGGCATCCACGTCGTAGGTGCCCAGGTTCGTGACGGTGAAGGTGCCGCCGGCCACGTCCTCAGCGGCAAGCTGGCCGGCTCGTGCCTTCTCGGCCAGCGCGGCCGTCGTCCGGGCGATCTCTGCCAGCGTCTTCTGATCCACGTCGCGCACCACCGGTACCTGCAACCCATCGTCCAGAGCCACCGCCACGCCGATGTGGATCGCCGGGTGAAGCTGGATTTCGTCCCCGGTGGCTGTGGCGTTGATGTGCGGATGCTCCTTGAGACTCAGAGCCGTTGCCTTCAGGATCAGATCGGTGAAGCTGACGGCGACTTTCGGCTTGAGAGCCTCCCGCCGTGCCACCAGGTCGGTGACGTCGGCCTCGGTGACGAGCGTGACCTGGGCCATGTCTTGCAGGCTCTGGTGCATCCGCTGGGCGATGGTTTTGCGCATGGCGCGGATCGGGATGCTTTCGACCGCCGGCACAGGCGCTTCCCGGGCGTCGATGGCACGCTGGACATCTTCGCGGGTGATGCGGCCGCCGCGGCCGGTGCCCGCCACGTCCGAAAGGTCGATGCCGTGCTCGCGGGCCAGCCGGCGGGCAGCCGGCGCAGCCGGCACGAACGCGCGCTCTCCCTTTCTCCTGGCAGGTGGCTCTGGAGCTGCGGGGGCTTCGGCTTCGGCCGCTTCTTCGGCCGTCTCGATCACGGCGACCACCTGGCCGGTTTTGACAATTTCGTCCTTGGGGGTCTTGATCTCGACCAGCCGGCCCGAGACGGGCGACTCCACGTCGAAGCTGACCTTCTCCATCTGGACTTCGAGCAACGTCTCGCCGGCCTTCACCCGGGTGCCCACCTGCTTAAACCAGGCGACGACGACGCCTTCATCGGTGTCCTGGGAGAGGGCCGGCAGTTTGAACTCAAATCTCATGACACAATCCGTGATACGGGATGCGGGATGCGCGTTCCGCCACGCATCCCGCATTCTGTTAGTATGCCACCAGTTCCCGTGCTGCGTCGATGATGCGCTCGGTGCTGGGGATGACGAAGTCCTCCAGAGGCCGGCTGTACGGGATCGGGGTATCGGGGATAGCCAGGCGCTTTACCGGCGCATCCAGGTAGTCCAGAGCATCCTCGGCGGCGATAGCGGCGATTTCGCCGGTCATGCCGAAGCTCAGGTAGTCCTCGTCCACGATCAGCAACCGGTGGGTCTTCTTCACAGAATTCACCACCGCTTCCCGATCCAGCGGAACCAGCGTCCGCAAGTCCAGGATTTCTGCCTCAATCCCTTCCGCAGCCAGCGCCTCTGCTGCTGCCAGCGCCTTGTGTACCATCCACGCCAGGGCAACAATGGTGACATCGCTGCCTTCTCGCTTCACGTCGGCCTGGCCGAAGGGGATTGCGTATGGCTCCTCTGGCACAGGCGTGACCGTGGTATCAGGATACTTCATCCAGCCCAGGCCCATCAAGCCCTTGTGGAAGAAGTACATCACCGGGTTGTCGTCCCGGATAGCCTGAACCATCAGCCCCTTGGCATCGTAGGCCGTCGAGGGCACCACCACTTTCAGGCCTGGCACGTGGGCAAAGACGCCATAGAGCACCTGGGAGTGCTGCGCCGCGTCGTTGTAGCCCCCACCCATGCCTGTTGTCAGCACCACCGGTACCTTGAAGTTGCCACCCGACATATAGGTGTTCTTGGCCATGTGGTTGTAGATCTGGTCCATGCACACGCCGAAGAAATCGACGAACATCAGCTCGACGATGGGGCGCATGCCTTCCATAGCTGCGCCGGTTGCCATGCCGATGAAGGCCGTCTCGGAGATAGGGGTGTCCATGACACGGTCGGGGCCAAAGGTCTCCAACAGTCCTTGAGTGGCCCCAAAGATGCCGCCGTAGCTGCCGACATCCTCACCCATTACGAAAACGGTCTCGTCCCGCTCCATTTCCTGCGCGATGGCTTCGGCGATTGCCTTGGACATCGTTAGTGTGCGTCCATTCTCCGTCATTTGAATCCTCCCTGGTTCAGACCCTTAGGGTTTTGTCCTAAGAGTTGAGAAGTCTGTAGTAGTCACCGGACAGTATGCCCACCGAGGCCCCGATACGGGGAGAAAACCCTAAGGGTCTCGGTGAGGCAATTTACACGAAGACATGCTCCAGGGCCGCTTCGGGTGCTGGGTATGGGCTCTGGCGGGCGAACTCGATCGCCTCGTCCACTTCGGCCTTTGCTTCTTCGTGAATCTTGTCCAGCTCAGCCTGGGTCGCAAGCCCCTGATCGATCAGTTGATCGCCCAGTCGCTTGATCGGGTCCTTCTTCTTGAGGTTTTCGACCTCATCCTTGGGTCGATAGAGTTCCGGGTCGCCCTGGAAGTGGCCCAGATAGCGGAAGGTCTCGACCTCTAGCAAGGTGGGACCTTCGCCCCGGCGCGCGCGCGCCACAGCCTCGCCGGCGGCCTCGTACACCGCGATCACGTCGTTGCCCTCAATCCGAACGCCGGGCATGCCGTAGGCCGCTGCACGCTGGCTGTTGTCCGCGATGGCGGTGGACTTCTCCTTGGGGACCGAGATGGCCCACGAGTTGTCCTCGCACACGAAGATGACGGGCAGGTCCCACAGCGCGGCGATGTTGAGGGTTTCGTGGAATACGCCCTGGTTGGCCGCCCCGTCGCCGAAGAAGGCGACGGCAACGGAGTCTTTGCCCATCTTCTTGGCTGCCAGGGCCGCGCCGGCCGCCGGCGGCATGCCGGCGCCGATGAGCCCGCTGCAGCCGAACTTGTGCTCCACATCGAAGAGGTGCATGTGACCGCCCTTGCCGTGGCCCAGGCCGGTCTCCTTGCCGAATATCTCGGCGGTCATCTTCTTCAGGTCCACGCCCTTGGCGATAGCAATGTGGTGGGCGCGATGCGGGCCGGTCACGGCGTCATCCGGGCGCAGGTGGGCACACACGCCCACGGCCGGCGGTTCCTGGCCGGCTGCCAGGTGCATCTCGCCGGGTACCGGCCCCGAACCGATGTCGAAGGCCGGCAGCTTGCCCTCGAAGTAAATATCCACCATGCTCTCTTCGAAATACCGAATCTTCTGCATCGTGCGATACAGATCGAGAAGTGTTTCCTTGCTCAGTGCCATGCCAATCTACTCCTTTCAAAACTG
>JBHHTZ010000545.1:0-3318 GCA_046753605.1 Anaerolineae bacterium | reverse complement strand
GATAAAGTTTTGAATATCCTGTATTACGCCGGCCACGCTTGAACACTCCCTTGTCAGTGATCAGTTATCAGTGATCAGTAATCAGTAATCAGTTGCGGCTGCCAGTGACTGATCACTGATCACTGATGACTGATCACTGGTTACTGATTCTAGGTCACGCCATCAATTCTGCCAGAATCGCCTTTTGGGCGTGCAGACGGTTTTCGGCCTGGTCGAACACGAGCGAATGCGGACCATCGACTACTTCGTCGGTGATTTCTTCGCCCCGGTGCGCCGGCAGGCAGTGCATCACCACCACTTCCGGTTTGGCGGCGCTCACCAGGGCCTGGTTGACCTGGTATGGTGGGAAAACCTGGAGTCGTTTGGCGCGCTCTTCTTCCTGTCCCATGCTGGCCCACACGTCGGTGTAGATCACGTCGGCGTCTGCCACGGCCAGGGCCGGCTCATGGGTGACGGTGATCCTGGCGTCGGTGGCTGCGCTCAGCTCGCGCGCGCGGGCGACCACTGCCGGGTCCGCTTCATACCCTTGGGGCGTGGCGACAGCAACCTCCATGCCGGCCAATGCACCACCAAACAGGAGCGAATGGGCCACGTTGTTGCCGTCCCCGACGTACGCCAGTTTCAGGCCGGCCAACTCGCCGAAGTGCTCGTAGACTGTGAACAGGTCCGCCAGCCCCTGGCACGGATGATTGAAATCCGACAGCCCATTGATCACCGGCACCGACGAATACTCCGCCAACTCCAGAATATGCGCATGAGCAAAGACGCGCGCCATGATGCCATCCACATAGCGTGACGTCACCCGCGCCACGTCGGCGACACTTTCCCGCTCACCCAGCCGAATCTCGTTGGGTGAGAGGTACAGGGCATGTCCACCCAGGTGCAGCATGGCGACGTCGAAGGAGACCCGTGTACGCAGCGATGGTTTCTGGAAGATCATACCGAGCACCCGGCCCTTGAGCCGTGGCGCATTGCCCCCCGAGCGCCATTCTTCCTTCAAGTCCCGCGCTAGCTCAAGCAGGTGCTGCAATTGGGCCGGCGATAGATCGGCCAGCGCGACGAAGTGGTCCATGTTGGTTGTAGTCGTCATTGATAACCCTCCTGCTTTCCAGTGATCAGTGAGCAGTAATCAGTGATCAGTAAACAGTAATCAGTAAACAGTGAGCAGTGACCGCAACTGACCACTGATTACTGACCACTGATTACTGATCACTGTTCACTGGATTCCGTAGCACGCCGATGCCTTCAATCTCGACCTCGACCGTATCACCGGGGTAGATCGGCCCGACGCCGGCCGGCGTGCCCGTCATGATGACATCGCCCGGCTGGAGAGTCATCACACTGCTGGCGGTAGCGACCAGCAGGGCAACATCCCAGGCCATCTGGGCGGTGTTGCCATTCTGCCGCACTTCCCCGTTTACCCGCGTCACAACAGACAGATTGCCAGGGTCCAGGTTGGTTTCGACCCAGGGACCCAGCACACAGAACGTATCGAAGCCCTTTGCCCGCACCCACTGATTCTCTTTGCGCTGCAGGTCTCGCGCCGTGACATCATTGCCGCAAGTATACCCCAGCACGTAGTCCAGGGCATTATCCGGCGTCGCGTTCCGCACCCGCCTCCCGATGACCACCACCAGTTCACCCTCGTGGTGAACCTCTTGGGAGAGGCTGGGGTAGACGATGCCGGCCCCCGGCCCGATGACGGCGCTGGGAGGCTTGAAAAACATCAACGGCTCGTCCGGCACCTGGGAGGCCAGCTCCGCCGCATGGTCCACATAATTCTTGCCGATGCCGACAATCTTGCTGGGCTCAACCGGGGCCAGGAGCTGCACCTCTTCCAGGGAGCCGGCGCGATCACCACGGGCCGGCGACTCAAACAGGTCGCCCCTCAGTTGAAATACGTCCTCACCTTCTACGACGCCGTAGCTGGCATTTCCATTGTGGCGAAATCGAACGAGTTTCACAGGTTCTGTATCTCCTTCCTAGAACAATCTCACGTCGTTGATAACCAACTCAAACTCGGTGCCCAGAAACTCCGCAGCCCGGCGAGCCATCACCATGCGATCGACGAAAATCTCAAAATACTCCATGATTTCGGCCACGCCGGTATCAATATCCAACTCCAGCGTAATCGTTCGCTTCTCGTCGTCAACCCGGACGAAGGATCGTTTGGTCGCATGGTTCACCCGGTCGTGGATGTCGTACTTCAGGGGATCCTGTTCCTGCACACGACTGCGGTGCACATCACTTTTGTCCGCGATGATGACCGCAGCAGAGATCGGCGATGTAATGTCGCCACGCTCTTCCTCATGATTGCCGATGGCGCCCATGACCAGGGCGATCTCATCGTAGGACATGCCAAGCCGGCCCAGTACCAACATCGCAATGAACGCGCTGGATTGAGCGTGCATCTCGCGATGGACCAGGTTGCCGCTATCGTGGAAATAGCCGGCAATGGCCGCCAGATGACATAGGCGCTCCGGATACCCCAGTCGATCCAGGATATTGTAGGCGATGTGCGCCACCAGGTTAGCGTGACGCTCGCCGTGCTCTGTGTAGCCCAGGATATCCAGTTGGCGATTGGCAGCTTTGAGAAAAGCAATCACCTGGGGATCGACAGCCACTTCCTCGGCCGTGATCAACGGCGCCTGCTCACCCAGCCCCTCAATAATCGCCCGCACCTGACCATTCGCCAGATGCCCTTCAGTTTTATCAACGCTCTTTGCAACAACTTTTGGACTGTGTGTCATCGCTGCTCCTACGTACGAACGTGCCCGTCCCCCATGATGATCCACTTGTAGGTGGTGAGCTCTTTAAGCCCCATCGGGCCGCGGGCGTGCAACCGCTGGGTGCTGATGGCGACTTCGGCTCCTAGGCCAAACTGGCCGCCGTCGGTGAAACGCGTGCTGGCATTGACGAATACGGCCGCCGCGTCCACCTCTGTCAAGAATCGCTGGGCCGAGCGGTAGTCTTCGGTCACGATGGCTTCTGAGTGACCTGTTCCGTACTGGTAGATGTGATCCAGTGCTTCATCCAGACTGTCCACCACCCTGACAGATGCGACGAGGGACAGGAACTCCTTGCCAAAGTCGTCGTCGGAGGCCGGCCTCATCCCCTCACCATCGCCGAGGATAGCCAGCGACGCGGGATCACACCGCATTTCGACGCCAGCCTCACGCCAGCGCCGCGCCACAGCCGGCAGGAAGTCCGCCGCCACATCGCGGTGCACCAGCAAGGTATCCAGCGCGTTGCAGACGGTCGGGCGCTGCACCTTGGCGTTGTACACGATCTCCAACGCATCGCCGAGATCGGCTGTCT
>JBHHTZ010000544.1:0-3318 GCA_046753605.1 Anaerolineae bacterium | reverse complement strand
GCGATGGTGCTGTGGCTCGACGACGTGCCGCATCTTGGTAATTCGTAATTGGTTACTTGCCTTTCGATTAAAGAATTGTGACTATGGCGGAATTGGCGGAGGTTGCGCCAGTTCCGTATAGATCGAGTCTGAGAACCTTAACAACTGCAGAATACGGACTTGAAGTGAGGATAACGGTGTCACGTGCCGGATGTGTTGCCCGGGCAGGTCAATGATCGATAGGGTGATGCCCTTGAAAGCGCGCAGCAACCGCTCCGTCGTGGGCCGGTCCGTTGTGCGGGTTGGCTGGCCAGGATAAAGACCTGACAACGTCTCTGGTTGGGATTGCAGCGCCTGCCGGACCTGAAACTCGATCAGGGTCAGGATCCGTAAGGCCAGCGACAGCAGGCGCACCAATCCGACCAGATGGTCATCTCGCCGCACAAAAAGTGGCCGTAGGCCAAGCGGGCGTCCTTTCAAGCGGGAAAAGAGCCTTTCAATGGTGGCCACACCGCCGCGATAGACGCGCACCGCTTGCGCTAAAGAAAGCCGTGCCGCTGGGGCATTGGTAACATACCAGCGCCAGCCCATCTGGCGGTAGGCCGCTTGAATGGCTGCTTCGTTGCGCGTGATGTGGAGCTGGTAACGGACCGCTGTCTCCACCCGCGCCGGGCGGTCTCCGTAACGGCGGACATGACGTTCCTGCACCTGGCGGGCGTAGGTGACCTCGAGAAAATCGGCCACCCGGTGCCGCGTTAGGATCGCCGCCACCGCTTCTTGCAGCGGGGGCAACTCCTGATATTGTCGCCGGCCTCGACCAGGTTCTGGTGTCAGACGCCGGAGTTTGTCGGTAGCGGATTGCAGGCGCTGCTCCAGACCGCGATAGCCACTTTTCGCCAGCGCGGGTGAATAGATGAGCAATTGGCGTTCGGTCCATTGGAACGCTCTGTCCTCGACCTGAAACGTTTGCTGCCGCTCTGTTTCCCAGCCTTGGGCGAGCAAGCGCGCTTCAGCGCCAGCCGCGTCATCCGTGTCATAGACCGCTTCCAGCGGGACATCATCAGCAAGAACCTGGGCGACGGCCGCGTTGCGCGATTGCCCTTGTGACCCTTTTTGGCTCAAGGGTAGCAGGTAATAATCACCGCTTTGGGCGATGTGGGCCCGGGTGGCCAACGCTTCCATCTTGCTGTCTCCCACATACAGCAGGCCTGAGGTCGACAGGTTCTCCTGGGCTGTGGTGATCGCCGGGATGTACACGCCATCATCCGCCCTATTCCCCGGCAACACCATTGTCACTACCGGCAAAGCCAGCGGGTCAAGGGTCACAAAGACGACCTTGACCTGCGCCAGGTCGGGCCGGTGGTCTTTACTGTGTCCCCGGGCAAACAACTCGCTCGTTTCCTGGTCGTGGTACAACGAAACGGTGGTCGTATCGACGCGAGCGGTTTCCTGCGGCAATTGGTACACACGCACTAACCGCTGGCTCAATTGGTTTTCCAGTTCGAACCACACGGCGTCCTGGCTCAGCAGACGCAACGCCTCACCCAGGCGATCGTCGGCGAAGTCCGGCGCCGTGACTTGGCCCGGCAGCAGCTTGTTGAGGGTCTCCAATTGGCCGCTCGCCCATTCTTCGACGAAACTGAGCCGATGGTCGCGTTCCGACAGGATGTAGCATAACCAGCCCGTTATCATCCAGCCCAGGCTCAGTCCGCGGCGGTTGCCGTGTCGCGGTACGATACCGTCAATGAGCGCGGCAATTCCCATCGTTTGTTGCTGTTTGAGGAGCAATGGAATGTCATTGACTCGTTCTGTTTGCACGGTGACTTCACTCATAAGACGGAAGTCTAACCGTATTCTGCTGTTAAGGTACAGTCTCTTCCCAACTCGCGTTGGGTGAAATCTCGTCTTTGTCGGAAGATTTAAGCGAAAGGCAAGAAATCAATGAAGCTCTAGCATGGAAGGCGGACAGGCAAAGCAATGGAGCGTAGTCTAGCCGAGCGTGGCATCCAAATGAAACCCGGATTTGCCGCCAAAATCAGCGCGTTGGCCATCAGTCTTGTCCTGGTCACGGTCGGGGTTGTCGGGATCATTGTCTTCATTGGCTACGACGCGATCCTGGTCAGGGAGGAACTGGGTAGCCTGGGAGACGAGGCGCGCCTGGCGGCGGTACAGCTCGTTTCGGGTATCGAAGCGTTGCGGCAGGACGTGCTGTTTCTCTCCGCGACGCCGCCGATCCAGGGCCTCGTCCGCGCGCAAGCGGCGGACGGCGTTGATCCGCTGGACGGCTCCACGGAAGCGGAGTGGCGCGATCGCCTGGCGGACATCTTCACCCAATTCCTGAATGCCAAACCCGCCTACCTGCAAGTGAGCTACATTGGCGCGGACGGCGAGGGACGCGAGCTTGTGCGCGTGCTGCGCTCCGGCGCCGCCCTCGTAACGGCCGCCGACGAGGAGCTGCAACCCACAGCGGACACACCCTATTTCCAGGAAACAGTCCAGCTGCCGGCGGGTGAAGTCTATCTGTCCGAAATCACCCTCAACCGCGAATCTGGCCCGGTGATCGAACCGTACACCCCCGTGCTGCGCGCCGCCGCGCCGGTGTACACCTCGGAAGGGGAAATATTCGGGATCGTGGTCATCAAGGTGGATTATGGCGCGAAGTTGGCGGGGATCGAGCACGAACAGCAACGAACTCTTTTCATCACCAATGACGCTGGAGATTTTCTGGCGCATCCTGATCCGGCCATGACTTTTGGTTTCGAACTGGGAGAACGGCACAGGATTCTGGAATCCTACCCGGAACTGGCGCCCTTGTTCGAACCGGGGAACGGCGAACAAGAAATTGCGTTTCGTTCCGAAGCCACGGGCCGGAGCGAGGCAGTTCATTTTCTCAAGGTCGCCTTCGATCCCGGCCGTCCGGAGCGTTTCCTCGGTCTGGCGCTGGCGGCCTCCTACAGCGACGTCGTAGCCGCCTCCACCGCCCTGCGCAGTCGCAGCGTTACGCTGGCCGGGCTGCTGATTGCCGGAGCCGGCGTGCTGGCTTTCGCCTTCTCGCGCCGGCTGACCCGACCGCTGAGCCAGATCGCCCAGGCGGTGCAGGGTTTCGCCGGGGGCGCGATGGATGTCTCACTGCCGTTGGAAGCCGGAGACGAGATCGGCGTGCTGGCGCGCACTTTCAGCGACATGATTCGGAAGGTGAACGAACGCACCGAGGCGTTGCGCGAATCACAGGACAGATATCGCACGCTGTTTGAACTGGCCGGCGACGCCATTCTGATGGTTCTCCCCCCGGAGGGAGCTATCCGCGACGCAAATCAGGCCGCCGAACAGCTGCTGGGC
>JBHHTZ010000543.1:0-3326 GCA_046753605.1 Anaerolineae bacterium | reverse complement strand
CAACCCCGAAGACCACACCGTGGGCTTGGGTGGCCTGCCCAATCTCTTGGGGGAGGTGGAGCTGGATGCCAGCATCATGGACGGGCGCACGCTGCGGGCCGGCGCCGTCGGAAGCCTGCGGGGCTACGAGCACCCGGTCTCCATCGCCCGCAGGGTGATGGAGGAATTGCCTCATGTGCTCATCGTGGGCGACGGCGCGGCGCGCTTCGCGGCTGAGATGGGCTTCGAGAAGCGCGACCTGCTCACACCGGGAGCGGAGCGAATCTGGCGGGAGCGGCTGGCGGAAGAACTCCCGCCTGAACGGGTGGGAGAGTTGCGCTACCGCAAGAGGATGCGCGAGTTGGCCCGCCTGGCCACCGATCCGGAGCGGGCGACGGAGACCGTGAACGTCATAGCTTTGGACCGACACGGCGACATTGCCTGCGGAGTCAGCACCAGCGGCTGGGCCTGGAAGTACCCGGGGCGGCTGGGGGATTCGCCCATCATCGGGGCCGGCGGCTATGCCGACAACCGCTACGGCGCGGCCGCCTGCACCGGTCGCGGCGAGATGGCCATCTGCTTCTCAACTGCCCGCAGCGTGGTCCTGTACATGAAGATGGGGCTGAGCGTTGAGCAGGCATGCGTCGAGGCTATGGACGACTTCAAGGCGCTGCAGGACCCGTACGCCGGCGGCATCAGCATCCGCGCCATCGACTGCGACGGCACGCCGGCCGGCGCTTCCAACCGAAAGGATACGTTCCTGTGGTACTGGCACGAGGGGATGGATGGGCCGGCGAAGCTGCCGCTCACGCTCGTGGACACAGGCCACTGATGGCCATGCACATCAGGCATCTGGCGGGTGCCAACCGGCCTTCACCCAGTTCTTGCGAACGGTCACTGCAATTGGGTTGTTCAGGTTGAGGGCGACCACGGTGGCTCGCCCGCAAGCAGTACGGCCCACAATGAGTACACCGGCTTCATTCCAACGAAAATGCCGGCTCCACTTCTGCCGGCGGGGGTTAAACAAGCGTACTCGACGGCCCGTGAGCGGGTCGCGACCGTGAGTCCGGTTGCCCTTGAAGGCATTGCAAGCTCGGCAGGATAGCCAGAGGTTATCTTCGTCATTAGTTCCCCCTTTTGACCGGGGGACAATATGTTCGATTTCCAATATCCAGGGAGTGTACTCCTGCCGTGTCAAACAGTAACCGCAGCGATTCTGCGCTGCGGTCCGTACTTGACGTTGAACTTCGGCTGGTACCTGAGCAGCCACTACGGCTCCAGCGGCTCGCGGAGGCCCCGCTGCACAGCTTCGGCCAGGGCTTCGGATTGGCGCACCCACAGGCGCTCGTAAACCTGCATCACCGCCAACAACTCCGCCCGCTCATCTTCCGCAAGCTCCCCCTCGCGCTGTTTAGTCAGCAATTCCCCCAGCCGTTGACCCTGCTCAGACGCCATCTGCAGCCGAGACAAGGCCAGGACCTCGTTATCAGGTAGAGAGGTGATGGGTTTGTCTAGAACTGGTGCAGTATGGGCTGGCGTGAGCACGAGTTCCAGCATGTCGGTAAGGGCTTCGGGCAAGTCACGGTGGGTCATACCGGCCCAGCGCTCCGCTCGTTCTCGCAGTTTATCCGGAAGGGTCAAGGTGACTTCAATGCTCATGGATTCTACTCCGCGCTCATCGGTAACTGTGATTCGATAGTCCAACTTCGACAGTCAAAGCAATGATAGCAGGGAATAGTAAGTGGAGCAAATTTGAACCTGAAGGCAGAAGCGAGCGCTTCTCACCTACGTGGATACCGAACACTGATCACACAGATGCGCTTCCATATGTTGCATTTTGACATGCGCTCTCCGCTGTACTACGCTTGTAGTGGGAAGAGAGCCGGCACATGAAAGCCGATGAGGTTGTGCCTGGTGGTGTGGCAGACACAACCGTGATCCCCAATTGACAGATTGGCCAGTATCGTTATAGTTGGCGCAAGAATCATCTCGATTGAGGTCAAGAAGGATGGCTCGAAAACGCAAGAAACGTCAGAAGGCACAACAGCGCAAAGCCACCAGGCGAAAGAAAAAGGGAACCAGCCGGCGCGGTAGATCGAGGGCCCATCCCCTGCTGCGCATGGCCGGCCGTTGGCCGCTCCATGAAGTCCTGTTGGCACGGGACTGGCAGAAGGAAGGACAGATTGTGCAGATTATAGTTGCCCGACGCTCGAGCATGGGCCAGATCGCCGCCGGCACCTTCCTGGTCGATCTCGGCTGTCTGGGCGTTAAGAGCGCCTTCGCCAGCCTGCTCGACTCTCAGCGCGAGTATGAGCAAAAGCTGCGCTGGCAGCTTACGTCACAGCAGGAGCTGGCGCCGGCCGACCTGAACCTGGTGGCCAAGATTATCCGCGAGGGCATCGCCTATGCGCGCCAGCTCGGCTTCAGCCCCGATCGCGACTACCGCGACGCGATGGCGGTCCTGGGCAACGCCGACCCGGACGCGTGCCCCGACAATATTCCACTTGGCGGCAAGGACGGCCGGCCCTACTTCTTCGCCGGCCCGTACGACGACGTGCCGGCGATCATGGCTCAGCTCACCAAAGTCTGCGGGCCGGATGGCTTCACCTACTTCGCGCCCATTGGCCCCGACACCGAGATTTTTCTGGACGACGAATTGTAGGAGGCGGCCGATCAACTTGCCGGCGTAGCCGTGGCTTGCGGCGTCGCGGCCGGCGTTGGGGTCGGCGGGTACGGCGGCTCCTCCAGCCACTTCTGAACATCCTCGACGCTGAATTTGGATACCAGGTAGACGGAGGGATCGCCGGCCACCTGCAGATACCGCGACGTACCACGTGGATTCTCATCGCCAACGTTGAAAACCACGGCGTCGCCTTGCTTAGGCGTCAGCGTAATAGTCCAGGCCGGCTCCTCCAGCCCGAAATCCGCCAGGTTCTGGACGTCGGTCAGGGTTCGCGTTGGCTTCAGGCCCGTCAGTCGGCCCAGGGCCTGTGTAACCTTGGTCTCGCCCGCCGGCTCAGGGGAGTCGCCGGCAATCACCCAGCCCGCGTCCTGGTGCTCAACAGTGATCGACTGGTCGCCCTGCACGACCTTGATGGACGCCACGTCGGATGTGGCGAGCGACGTCAGCGGGGCCGGCGTCGGTGTGGCGTTGGCGTCCGTCTTCCCCCCGCCCTGCCGGTTCACCCAAAACACGACGCCTCCCAACACGACCAACACAATCAGCAGAATGCCTGTGATTCGGAAGTTCACGGCGCACCCCCTACCGGCGATTCCACCACACCAGACCGCCGGCCAGCAGAACGCCCAGCGGCAACAGGCCGGCCAGCGTGATCAGCAACAGGTTC
>JBHHTZ010000542.1:0-3329 GCA_046753605.1 Anaerolineae bacterium | reverse complement strand
CTCAGGGCAGGCTCTTCGCCGAACGGAGTGTTGCGTTTCACGTTTCACGTTTCACGTCTCGGAGACGCTCCCATTCCGGCACGCCCTTATCCTCCGACTGCTCCCGCATCGTCCGCCGCAGCTCGAAAAGCTGATCTCGCAGTAGCGCCGCCTTCTCGAACTCCAACTCCGCAGCCGCCGCCTTCATCTGCTTCTCGATATCCCTGACCAGGCGCGACAGCTCATCCTTCGGCAACTCGGCCGCCACGCGGTACTCCGCCCGCTCCTCGGCGACCCGGCGCACGCGGTCTGTCAGGTCCTTCACTTCCTTGACGATGGAACGCGGTTCAATGCCGTGGGCCTCGTTGTAGGAGACCTGCTTGCGACGCCGGCGCTCCGTCTCCTCGATGGCCCGCTGCATGGAGCCGGTCATCGTGTCCGCGTACATGATGACCGTGCCATTCACGTGACGCGCCGCCCGCCCCATGGTCTGAATCAGCGCCTGTTCACTTCGCAGGAACCCCTCCTTGTCGGCATCCAGAATCGCCACCAGCGAAACCTCGGGCAGGTCAAGCCCCTCTCGCAGCAAGTTGATTCCGACCACCACGTCGTAAGTGCCGAAGCGGAGATCGCGCAGAATCTCGACCCGCTCCAAAGTCTGGACCTCCGAGTGCAAATAGTGCACCTTGATACCATGCTCGGCCAGGAACTCCGCCAGATCCTCAGCCATCCGTTTGGTGAGCGTTGTCACCAACACCCGCTCGCCCCGGCCCACACGCTCGTTAATCTGTGCCAGCAAATCGTCGATCTGGCCACGGGTGGGCTTTACGATCACTTCTGGGTCCACCAGACCGGTGGGTCGAATGATCTGCTCTACGATCTGCTGCGAATGCTGCAATTCGTACGGGCCTGGTGTCGCCGAGGTGTAGATAACCTGGCGTATGTGCTGCTCGAATTCCTCGAAACGCAGCGGCCGGTTGTCCAGCGCCGAGGGCAGCCGAAAGCCGTACTCGACCAGCGTCTCCTTGCGCGTTCGATCCCCGTGGTACATCCCCCGCACTTGCGGGATAGTCATGTGGGACTCGTCGATGACCATCAAGAGATCATCCGGGAAGTAGTCGAGCAGGGTCCAGGGCGGCTCGCCCGGCTGCCGGCGCGCCAGGTGGCGCGAGTAATTCTCGACGCCGGAGCAGTAGCCGATCTCGCGCAGCATCTCCAGATCGTAGCGCGTGCGCTGCTCCAGCCGCTGGGCTTCCAGCAGCTTGTCCTTTTCTCGCAGCGTCGCCAGTTGCTCCTCCAACTCCGCTTCAATGTCCCCAATGGCCAGGGTCAGCTTCTCGGCCGGCGTGATGAAGTGCTTGGCAGGAAACACATCGACCGCTGTGTGCTGCAGCAGTATTTCGCCCGTCAGTGGGTCGATCTCGGTGATGCGCTCAATCTCATCCCCCCAGAACTCGACCCGATAGGCCGTCTCAGCGTAGGCCGGCATGATCTCCACCGTGTCACCCCGGACGCGGAACGCGCCCCGCTTGAGATCGTAGTCATTCCGATCGTAGTGAATCTCCACCAGGTGGCGCAGCAGCTTATCCCGATTTCGCACCTCGCCCCGGCGCAGGTTCACCACCACATTGCCGTAGTCTTCCGGCGAACCCAGGCCGTAGATGCAGGACACGGAAGCGACGATGATCACGTCGCGCCGGCTGAACAGCGCGCTCGTGGCGGCCAGCCGAAGCCGGTCGATCTCATCGTTGATCGAGGCATCCTTTTCAATATACAGATCGTGCCGGGGAACATAAGCCTCGGGCTGGTAGTAATCGTAATAGCTGACGAAATACTCGACGGCATTGCGTGGGAAAAACTCACGAAACTCCGAATAGAGCTGGGCGGCGAGGGTCTTGTTGTGTGCGATGACGAGGGTGGGACGCTGGAGGTGTTCAATGATCTTGGCCATCACGTATGTTTTACCCGAACCCGTCACTCCCAACAGCGTCTGGTGCTGATACCCCTCTTCAAGCCCGTGGACCAGTTGTCTGATCGCCTCAGGCTGATCGCCCGTCGGTTGAAAGTCCGATACAAGTTGAAAGTCAGGCACGTCGACTACTCCTACAAAGCCCAGTGTCCAGTAATCAGTAATCAGTGATCAGTGACCAGTCAACATGCCCCTACGGGGCTCCGTGAAGCATGAGATCTGCTGGATGGCTGGATGGCTCACATTGTTACCGCCCGGCCATCTAGCCATTAGCCATCTAGCCAACTATTCTTAGAGCAGTTGTCAACTCTCACGATCTGATCACCGACCTGACCAGTGATGGACCCAGAACAGCCATCAAGACAGAACAATCGTTCGAGACAATTATACAGCAAGCCTTGCATTTGACAAGTGTGAAGTGCGTTAGTCAAGCATCAACCCTTCCTTGACCCCAGCGGGGCACGATGGTACAATAGCTTCAAACCGGCCGTGATGAATCAGGATTGTGAGGGATGCCGATGAGTGTTTTAGCACCCGCGCCGGCCCGAGAAGAGATCATCTACCCTGAGACAGATGGCAAACCCATGGCTGAAACCGACCTGCATCGCGAAGAGATGATTGCCATCATCGAGGCGCTGTCTGACTATTTTCGGGATGCCCCGGACGTCTACGTTTCAGGCAACCTGTTACTCTACTACGAAGAGGGCAACACCGGAGCCTCTGTTGCTCCTGACGCCTTCGTGGTCAAGGGAGTATCCAAGGGTGACCGCCGCACCTACAGGCTCTGGGAAGAGGGTAAAGCCCCCGATATGGTCATTGAGGTCACATCGCGGGGAACACGTCTGCAAGACCTGGGTACCAAGAGAGCGCTGTACGCGTGGTTGGGCGTGAAGGAGTACTTCCTATACGACCCACTGGGAGAATACCTGGAGCCGCCGCTGCAGGGCTATCGGTTGGCCGGCGGCGACTACGAGCGCATGGAGCCGGCCGCCGACGGAACGTTGCACAGCCACGAACTGGGGCTGGACCTGCGGCGGGAGGATGGACACCTGCGGCTGATGGACCCGGTCACCGGTGAGCGGCTGCTATCTCCAGCCGAGGCTCACGCAGCCCGCCGGGCAGCGGAGGCGCGGGCAGCCCAGGCTGAAGCCGAGCTGGAGCGCCTGCGCGCTGAGCTGGAGCGCCTGCGCAGTGAGTCATCGTAGCTTGGCAATGGCATATTCCGCTGTCCGGCAGTTGAAACTGCACCAACCCTTGCGAAGCGGCGTCCTGAGCCTGTCGAAGGATCGCCCTTCGGCGACTGGCTCTCAGTCGCCGAAGGGCGACTTCGCAGTCGTTGCCGCGATTTCAATCGCCAGGCTCTGAATGTGCCATTGTCAAG